>JADGIB010000002.1 GCA_019683665.1 Solirubrobacteraceae bacterium | reverse complement strand
CCTAGCGGATGAGGACCTTCGCCCCGACCGGCACCCGCGGGTACAGGTCGATGACGTCGCGCACCCGCATCCGGATGCAGCCGTGCGAGGCGCGGGTCCCGATCGACCACTCCTCGGCGGTGCCGTGGATCCCGACGCCGTCGACGATCCCCAGCCAGCGGGCCTTCAGCGGGTTGTTCGGCGCGCCGCCCGGGATGACCTGGCCGGCCAGCGAGCCCGCCCACGCGGAGTTCGGGACGTGCCAGGCCGGGTTCACGGCCTTGTTGGCGATCGAGTACAGGCCGGCCGGCGTGTCCATCCCCGCCATGCCGATGGCGATCGGGTAGCGCTTGACGAGCTTGAGGTTCTTGAACAGCCGCAGCGTGAAGCGGCCGCGGTCGACGGTGACGATCGTCGCGTTCTGGCGGCGCAGGTCGGCGACCGTCACCTTCGGGTCGACCGCCGTGCGCTCCTGGCGGATCGTGCGCGACGCGGCCGGGTCCTTGAACGCGGCGACGACCTTCGACGCGAGCCGGGAGGCGTCGACGGCCATCCCGCGGCGGGCCGGGATCACGCGCATCCGCGTCACGCCGATCCGCAGGCGGGCGTCGCGCGGGGCGCGGCTCGTCCGGGCGGCGACCTTGCCGGCCCAGGCGCGGACCGCCTTCGTCGAGACCGAGACGGCGGGCGGCACGCTGACGCCGGGGACGGCGCCGCCGTCGCGCCGGGCGGCCGTCCGCGTCTCCGGGCCGGTGCTCGTCGTCGTCGCCGGGGCCGTCGCCGCCGGCGTGGTCGTCGACGACGGCGGCGTCGCGGGCGCCGGCGTCGGCGTCGTCGTCGCGGCGGCGTCGCGGCCCGCGTAGTAGGCGCGGCGCGCGGTGCGCAGCGCGTCGAGCCGGACGCCGGCCCGCGTCCCGCCGATCTGGAACGTCCTGCCGGCGATCCGCACGGTGACCGGCGCGAGCAGCCGCGGCTTGAGCTGCGCGTCGAGCGTCGCGGCCGCCTGCGCGATCGTCTGCCCGCCGAGGTCGATCCCGCCGACGAGCGTGCCCGGGGCGATGACCGCGGTGTCGTCGTCGGTCGCGGCGGCGGCCGGCGCGGCGGCGGCGAGCGCGGCGGCGACGGCGAGGGCTGCGGTCGGGATGCGGCGGCGAGCGTCCATGCGGCGGGTCAGGGTAGTCACCCGCCCCCGGTCCGCCTGCAAGTGCGCCTTCACGGACAGGAGCCCCGGCTCACGCGACGACGCGCAGCGCGTCGCCGCCCTCGGCCGCCGCCGCGCGGCCGGCGAGGAAGTCGTCGATCCAGGCCCACGTCGTCGTGCGCGCCGCGCGCCCGGCGAGGACGCCGAGGTGCCCGCCCGGGCCGGTCTCCAGCCGCACCTGCGCCGCGTTGGGCAGCAGCTTGGCGACGTGGTGGACGGCGGGCCGCGGCGCGAGGCCGTCGCGGTCGCCGGCGATCACCAGGACCGGCGCGGTCACGTCGCGCAGGTCGAGCACCCGGCCGTCGAGCGCGAGCCGCCCGTCGGCGAGGTCGTTGACCCGGAAGAAGCGGTGGTAGAGCTGGCCGAACGTCCGCCCCGGGTAGGCCTGCATGTGGCGGGTGAAGTCGTCGACCGCCTCGATCTGGGCGAGGAACTCGCGGTCGTCGAGGTGGCGCAGGCGGGCGAGCGGCTTCGTCAGCTCCTTGTCGATCGACGTGAGCTGGAAGACGCGCCGCACGATCGGCGCGGGCGCGGTCCCGAGCGCGCGGTAGATCGGCGACAGCAGCCAGCCGCCGGTCGCGTTGACCGGCAGCCGCAGCGGCTGCAGCAGCGGCACGCGCCGGACGTCGAACGGCGCCGCGACCGTCGCGATCGCGTCGATCGGCAGGTCCCGGTCGGCGGCGGCGGCCAGCAGGGTCATGATCCCGCCCAGGCACCAGCCGACGAGCTGGACCGGCGCGCCGCCGGCGTCCTCGCTGACGCGGCGGATCGCGGCGGGCAGGACGTCGTCGATCCAGTGCTCGAGCCCGAGCTCGCGGTCGGAGAAGCCGATCTCGCCGTAGTCGACGAGGTAGGTGCGCCGGCCGCCGGCCAGCAGGTGGGCGACGTACGAGCAGCCGCGGCGCAGGTCGAAGCAGGTCGGCGGCGCGGCCAGCGGCGGGACGAGGAGGACCGGCTCGGGCGGGCCCGCGGGCGCGTCGTGGACCGGGTGGTAGCGGAACACCGTCCGCTGCGGCCCCTCGTCGATGATCGAGGCCGGCGCCCGGCGCAGGTCGGCGACGCCGCCGCGGAAGATCGCGTCGTGGAGGTTGGCGGCGGCGGCCGTCAGCTCGGCCGGGGTCGGCGGCAGGCGCATCGCGTCCAGTATCGCGTCCGGCGGGCCGCCGCCCCGCCGGTCACCGGCGGCGCGTCGACCGCGCCTTGGGCCGGAACGCCCGGCAGTGCGGGTTCGCGTTCGGGATCCAGCCCTCGTACATGATGTGGCGCTTGTTGCGCGAGTGGCTCAGGCCGAGCATGTGCCCGGCCTCGTGGGTGATGATCTGGCACCAGAGCTCGGCGTTGCGCGCGCGGATCGGCCAGCTCTCGTTGCGCACGTTCAGGTACATCGTGCACAGGTCGTCGTCGTAGACCCAGCCGTTGTAGACGGCCTCGTCGGCGTCGCCGGTCGCCTCCGGGTCCTCGGTCGAGAGGCGGATCGACACGCCGGCCGACGCGCAGCTCGCGGGGGCGCCGCCCCAGTAGCGGACGGCCGCCGCCCACAGCTTCGCCACCAGCGGGTTCGCCGTGGCGCTGCCGCTCACCGGGGTCGTCGCCGGCGCGGTCGGCGGGTTCGTGTACGGGCCCGTGTCCGCGTCGAGGGCGGGGGCCGCGGCGGCCGGGGCGGCGAGCGCGAGGGCGGTCAGGAGGGTCGGGAGCAGGGAACGCGACAGCACGCGTCCGACATCGGCGCCCGGGCGGCCCGCCGCGCCCCCGCGCGCGGCCGCTGGACGGGTGTCGGAGCGCCGCTCAGTGCGAGACGAGGTCACGGGCGCGGACGAGCGCGAACCCGCCGACGGCGCCGACGAGCGCGACCGCGGCGGCGATGAGGAACAGCTCGTGCAGGGCGCCGGTGAAGCCGACGCGGACCGCGTGCTCGAACGGCTCGCGGGCGGCGGGCGGCAGCCGCGCCGCGATCTCGGTCACGTGCCCGGAGGCGAGCGCCTGGCCGAGCTCCCCGGTGGCGGCGAGCGCGCGCCGGGCCCCGGCGTCGAGCCCGGCCAGCGTCCTCTCGGCGACGCGGTGCTCGAAGATCGCCCCGTAGGCGGCGATCGCGGTCGCCGTCCCGACCTGGCGGAACGTGTTGCCGATCCCCGACGCCATGCCGCTGCGGCTCGGCTCGACGACCCCGATCTGGACCGACGCCAGCGGCGGGTTGACCATCCCGTTGGCGACGCCCGCGACGAGGAAGCCGGGCAGCAGGACGGTCCACGTCGAGCCGGCGTCGACGGGCGACATGAGCACGAGCGCGACGGCGATCAGCAGGAGCGCGAGGCCGAGCGGGAGGCGCAGCGGGACGTGCGCGGTCAGCCGCCCGGAGATCGGCGCGACGACGAGCGACAGCAGCGTCAGCGGCAGCAGCTGCAGACCGGCCTCCATCGGCGAGTGCCCGAGCACGTTCTGGAGGTAGAGCGTGATGTAGAGGAACATCGCGTACAGCGACGCCGAGAGCGTGAACCCGACGATCGCGGCGCCCGCGAAGCTCGGCACCCGCAGCAGCGACAGGTCGAGCATCGGGTGGTCGGTCGTCAGCTCGCGCGCGACGAACGCGGCGAGCAGGACGCCGGCGGCGACGAGCGAGCCGGCGATCGGCAGGCTGCCCCAGCCCTCGGCGTTGCCGCGCACGAGCGCGAAGATGAGCAGGAACAGCGCCGCCGACCAGGTGACGACGCCGGGCACGTCGATGCCGCCGCCGCGCGGGTCGCGCGACTCGTCGACGCGGCGCAGCATCACCGCCAGCGCCGCCGCGCCGATCGGCACGTTGACGAAGAAGATCCACTGCCAGCCGAGCCCCTGGGTGAGCGCGCCGCCGACGAGCGGCCCGACGGCGAGGGCCGCGCCGGCGACGCCGCCGAAGACCCCGAAGGCGACGCCGCGCTCGCGGCCGTGGAACGCGGTCCCGATGAGCGCGAGCGAGCAGGCGAACATGATCGCCCCGCCGACGCCCTGCACCCCGCGCAGCACGTCGAGCCACGTCGCGGTCGGCGCCAGCCCGCAGGCCAGCGACGAGCCCGCGAAGACGCCGAGGCCGACGGCGAAGACGAGCCGGCGGCCGACGCGGTCGGCGACCGAGCCGGCCGTGAGCATGAGCGCGGCGAGCGTGAGCGCGTAGGCGTCGACGACCCACTGCAGCTCGGCGAACGAGGCGCCGAGGTCGCGCTCGATGTCGGGCAGCGCGACGTTCACGACCGTGATGTCGAGCAGGAGCATGAAGATGCCGACGCAGACGACGCCGAGGGTCCACCAGCGGTTGGGGTTCGGCGTCCGCGTCGGCGTGGCGCTCATGGCCCGACGAGCATCGCGGCGCCGAGCGCGCCGCCGTAGTCGCCCAGCTCGGCGACCTTCACCGCCGGGGGCCGGTCGTCGTTGAAGAGGTGCGGGCGCATCTCGGCCGCCAGCCGCTGGGCGGCGGCCTCGCCGAAGCGCACGCCGAGCCCGCCGCCGAGGACGATCGCCTCGAGGTCGAGGAGGTTGACGGCCGACGCGACGGCGGTGGTGATCGCCCGGTAGGCGCGGTCGATGAGGTGGACGGCGAGCGTGTCCTCGTGCTCGATCGCCTTGGCCCAGACCGCGCTCGTGAGCCGGTCGCGGCCCTTCTCCTCCATGATCTTGAACAGCTTCGTCGGCTCGCCCTTCTCGTGGCGCGCGCGGGCGGTCAGCTCCATCGCCTTGCGGCCCGCGTAGGCCTCCATGCAGCCGTGGCGGCCGCACGGGCACTTCGCGCCGCCCTCCTTGACGACCATGTGGCCGATCTCGCCGGCGGCGCCGCGGCCGAGCCACTCGCGCCCGTCGAGGATGAGCCCGCCGCCGACGCCGGTGCCCCAGAAGACGCCGAGCAGCGAGCGGTAGGGGCGGCCGGCGCCGAGCTCGTACTCGGCCTTCGTCGCGACGGAGACGTCGTTGCCGATCGCCACCCGCGTGCCGAGCAGCGCGCCGAGGCGCTCCCCGACCGGGACCGGGTCGCGCCAGTTCGGGAGGTTGCCGGCCTGGGCGATCGTGCCCGCGCCGGCGTCGACGTCGCCGGGCGAGCCGAGCCCGACGCCGGCCAGGGCCTCGGTCGTCGTCCCGGCCGCGGCGGCCGCCTCGCGCTGGGCCTCGGCGAGGGCGGCGATGACGTCGTCGGGGCCGCCGGTGGCCGGCGTGGGGCGCCGCGCCTCGCCGACGATCGCGTGGTCGTCGTCGACGACGATCGCCTGGATCTTCGTTCCGCCGAGGTCGATTCCGCCTCGCACCGCCGCTCCTCCTACGCCTTGCCGTACACCGGGACGTGCGCGCCGCTCGTCGGCGCCGCGTCATCGGAGCACAGGAACCGGATGACGCGCGCGATCTCCTCCGGGCGCACCCACCGCTCGTAGGCGCCGTCGGGGTTGGCGGCCCGGTTGGCCGGGGTGTCGATGATCGAGGGGAGCACGGCGTTCACGCGCACGTTGTCGTTGCGGTACTCGACCGCGGCGGCGTCGACGAAGGCGAGCACCGCCGCCTTCGAGGCGATGTAGCCGGCGGCGCCGGGCCCGGGGCGCACGGCGGCGCGGGTGGAGACGCAGACGACGGAGCCGCCGCCGCCGGCGACGAGGTGCGGCAGCGCGGCGGCGGTCACGAGGTAGGTCGGGCGCAGGTTGAGCCGGAACTGGGCCTCGAAGTCCTCGATCGGGGTCTCGTGGATGCGCCCGCCCTGGGCGAAGCCGCCGACGAGGTTGACGACCGAGTGCAGCGGCGCCGCCTGGTCGCCGGCGGCGAGCGCGACGACCTCGGCGACCGACGCCTCGTCGCCCAGGTCGGCGCGGATCAGCGCGAGCCGCTCGTGGGGCTCCAGCCGCGCGGCCTCCTCCTCGGAGACCCACGGCACGACGACCCGCCAGCCGTCCTCGAGGAAGGCGGCCGTCACCGCCTGGCCGAGCCCGCCGGTCCCGCCCGTCACGATCGCGGTGCGTCCCATGGGCGCAGGACACTACCCCGGATCGCGAAGGTTCGTCCGCGCGCACGTCTACGTTGCCGGCATGCTCGTGCGTGAGCTGACCGACGGATGCGAGATCGACCAGGTCCTCCTGGTCCGCGAGGTCGAGGTCGGCCAGAAGCGCGACGGGCGCGAGTTCCTCAAGCTCGTGCTCGGCGACCGCACGGGCACGGTGGCGGCGACGATCTGGGACGGCGTCGCCGAGCTGCGGCCCCACATCCGCCCCGGGGTGCCGGTGCGGGTCATCGGCCGCTACTCCGACCATCCCCGCTACGGGGCGGAGATCACGATCCGGGCGCTGCGCCGCCCGGCCGACGGCAGCTTCGACCCGGCCGACCTGCTCGACGGGCCGCTGCGCCCGGCGGCGGCGATGGAGGCCGACCTGCGCGAGCTCATCGGCACGGTCCGCGACCCGTACCTGGCCGAGCTGCTGGACCGGATCGTCGGGCCGTCGGCGCCGACGTGGCCGGCGTTCCGCGACGCGCCGGCGGCGAAGGTCTACCACCAGGCCTACCGCCACGGGCTGCTGGAGCACTCGCTCACCGTCGGCCAGGCCGTCCACGCGATGAGCGCGACGTTCCCGGGGATCGACCACGACGTCGCCGTGACCGGCGCGATCCTCCACGACATCGGCAAGCTCGAGGCCTACCGCACCGACGGCCTGCGCATCCACATGACCGACGCGGGCCGCCTGCAGGGCGAGATCGTCCTCGGCTACACGCGCGTGCGGCGCACGATCGAGGCGATCGAGGGGTTCCCGGCCGACCGCGCCGAGGCGGTGCTCCACATCATCCTCAGCCACCACGGGTCGCTCGAGCACGGCTCGCCGGTCGTCCCCTGCACGCGCGAGGCGACGCTCGTCCACTTCGTCGACAACCTCGGCGGGCGGCTCGGCTCGTTCGACCGGCTCGAGAAGGAGCTGCGCGACGGGCAGCGCTGGAGCGCCTACGACCGGGCGCTGGGCACCGGCGCCTACTTCCCGGCCGGCCGCGTCGCGACCGAGCCGGCGGGCGCGCGGGCGGCCTGACCGGCGCTCAGCGCGCGCGGCTGAGGATCTCGTCCATCTGGCGGGCGCCCTCGGCGATCCGGGCCACGTACTCGGCGCGCTGCTCGTCGGTGAGCGCGTCGGCCTTCGCGCGCAGCAGCTCGGCGAAGCCGGAGACGACGGCCAGCGGCGTGCGCAGGTCGTGGACGAGGGCGGCGACCGGGTCGCGCTCGCGGGGGTCCATCACTCGTCGTCGACGGCGATCTCGCCGCGCGCGACCGCGAGCGCGATCGCGTGGACGCGGTTGCGCGCCTGGAGCTTGCGCACCGCGTTGCGGACGTGGGTGCGGACGGTCTCGACCGAGACGCCGAGCGCCTCGCCGACGCCCTCGGCGGTCTGCCCCTCGGCCATGAGCTGGAGCACCTCCCGCTCGCGCGGCGACAGCCGCGGGACGCGGGCGGCCTCCCGCTGGCGGGCGAGCACGCCGTCGAGGCGCGGGTCGACGTACGTGCCGCCGTCGGCGACGCGGGTGATCGCCTCGACGAGCTCGCGGGTCGAGCCCGCCTTCAGCGCGTAGCCCTGCGCGCCGGAGTCGAGCCCCTCCGACAGCAGGTCGGCGTCGGTCTCGCCGGTGTAGAGGACGATCCGCAGCTCCGGCCGGGTGGCCAGGAGCATGCGCGCGAGGTCGATGCCCGATCCGTCGGGCAGGCGGATGTCCACGAGCGCGACGTCGGGGCGCTCGTGCTCGACGAGGTCCATCGCCGCCGCGACGTTCCCGGCGGTCCCCACCACGTCGAGCCCGCTGCCGTTCAGCAGCGACTCCAACCCGTCGCGCAGCGCCTCGTGGTCGTCGACGATGGCCAAGCGCGTCATCTCGGGTGCCACCGTACTGCGCGATTGCCGCAAACAGGGAACAAATGGCATGACTTCCGCCGCTCGCCGCGCCCTATCGTTCGGTGGGCATGGCGAAGGACACCGAGAAGCTCATCCGCCAGCTGTCGTTGATCTCGTACCTGATGGCGGAGCGGCGGCCGGTCACGGCGACGGAGATCCGCCGGGACGTGGAGGGCTACAGCGGGATGAACGAGGACGCGTTCGCCCGCCGCTTCTACGCCGACCGCGCCGAGCTCGAGTCGCTCGGGATCCAGCTCACCGTCGACAAGCCGGCCGACGGGGTCGCCGAGCAGGAGAACTACTCCCTGCGCCCCGAGAACTTCCACCTGCCCGCGATCGAGTTCACCGACGCGGAGCTGGCCGCCCTGCAGACCGCGCTGTCGCTGCTCGACGGCGAGTTCGCCTACGCCGAGCCGCTGCGGCTCGCGCTGCAGCAGATCACCTGGGGCCGCCCGTCGCCGCTGCAGGCGCCCGACCAGCGCTCGGTCGCGCTCGGGCTCACCGCCAGCGCCGGCGGCCACGAGCTGTCGCAGCGCCTGGCGAAGGTCGAGACGGCGATCTTCCGCCAGAAGACGATCACGTTCGACTACTACACGATGGCCCGCGACGAGGTCGGCCGCCGCAAGGTCGACCCGTACCACCTGCTCTACCAGGGCGGGCAGTTCTACCTCCTCGGCTACTCGCACGAGCGCCAGGCGCTGCGCGTCTTCCGCCTGTCGCGGATGCGCGGCAAGGTCGCCTACGCGACGAAGGCCGAGCACGACTTCAAGCGCCCGGCCGACTTCGACCCGCGGCCGTTCGCGCGCCGCGCCCCGTGGCAGTTCGGCGACCCGGTCGGGACGGCCGAGGTGCGCATCTCCGAGCGGATCGCGTGGCAGGTCGAGCGCCACTTCGGCCGCTTCGGCACGGTGCGCCCGGCCGACGAGGGCGCGATCGTCCTCGAGACCGAGTACGCCGACCCGCGGCTGCTGTCGGGCTGGGTCCTCGGCCTCGGCGAGCACGCCCGGGTCCTCGGGCCGCCGGAGCTGGCCGCCGAGGTGGCCGAGCGGGCCGCGCGCGTGGCCGAGCGCCACGAGGGCACGTTCGAGACCGCCCCGTCCACCGGGCGGCCCGTCGCGTCCGAGGACGAGGCGCCCTCGGGCGGCGGCAGGCGCGAGACGGCGATCCGGCCGGAGCGCTTCGCCCGCCTCGTCACGCTCGCGTCGGTCCTCATCGAGGCCGGCCGCGCCGGGCGCCGGCTGCGCCTGGAGGAGGTGCTCGAGCGCCTGAAGGTCTCCGAGGCCGAGCTGCGCGAGGACATCAACGTCCTCAACGTCGTGAACTTCGGCGGCGGCTCGTACGTCCTCTACGCCGAGGTGACCGAGGACGGCGAGATCGAGGTCGACCCGGAGCCGTACTCGGACAACTTCGCCCGCCCGGCCCGGCTGCTGCCGGTCGAGGCGAAAGCGCTGATCGCGGCGATCGACCTCATCGGCGACCACATCCCGGAGGGGTCGCTCGCCTCGGCCCGCGAGAAGATCGTCGCCGCCCTCGGCGAGGACCCCACCCATGCCGGCCTGCAGATCGCCAGCGCCGGCGGCGACGACTCGGAGATCGCGAAGGTCGTGTCGAACGCGATCGCCCAGCGGCGGATGCTCGAGCTCGACTACTACAAGGCCAACGAGGACGAGTTCTCGGTCCGCCGCGTCGAGCCGTACGCGCTGACGAACGGCCGCGAGGGCTGGTACGTGGCCGCCTTCGACCCGTCGCGCGACGACGTGCGCCACTTCCGCCTCGACCGCATCCGGCGCGCGACCGTCCTCGACGAGACGTACGTGCCGCGCCCCGAGGTCGACCCGGCCGCCGAGGTCGACGGCTGGCTGCGCACCGGCGAGGTCGAGGCGTCGCGGACCGCGCGCGTGTGGATCGCCCCGGAGCGGGCGCGCTGGGTGCGCGAGGAGCGGCGCGTCGCCGAGGAGCTGGCCGACGGCGCGATCGTCGTCGAGCTGCCGTTCAAGGGCGTCGACTACCTCGTCCGCGAGGTGCTCAAGGAGGCCGGCGACGCGGTCGTCCTCGAGCCCGAGGACGCGCGCGAGGCGGTGCTCGCCGCCGTGTCGCGCCTGGCCCCAGTGCGGTGAGCGCGATGCGGGTGCGGGCCGGCATCCAGGTCCAGCCCCAGCACGCGGACTTCGCGAGCATGCGCCGCGCCTGGCAGGAGGCCGAGGAGATCGGCGCCGACTGCATCTACACGTGGGACCACTTCTTCCCGCTGCGCGGCGAGCCGGAGGGGCGCCACTTCGAGGGCCTCGCCTGCCTGGCCGCGCTGGCGGCGAGCACCGAGCGGGCCGAGGTCGGCGCGCTCGTCATGTGCAACTCGTACCGGAACCCGAACCTGCTGGCCGACGCCCACCGCACGATCGACCACATCTCCGGCGGGCGGGTCGTGCTCGGGATCGGCGCCGGCTGGTTCCAGAAGGACTACGACGAGTACGGCTACGCGTTCGGGACGGCGGCCGACCGGCTGCAGGCGCTGCGGCGCGACCTGCCGGTCATCCGCGACCGCCTGGCCCGCCTGAACCCGCCGCCGCTGCGCGACATGCCGATCCTCGTCGGGGGCGGCGGCGAGCGGGTGACGCTGCGGATCGTCGCCGAGCACGCGGACGCCTGGCACGTCTTCGCCGATCTCGACACGTACCGCCACAAGGCGCGGGTGCTGGCCGAGCACTGCGCGCGGATCGGGCGCGACCCGGGCGAGATCGAGCACTCGGTCAGCCGCTTCGACCGCGAGCTGCCGCGGCACGCCGACGCCTACCTGGAGGCGGGCGTGCGCCAGTTCGTCGTCAGCGCGAGCGGCCCCGACTACGACCTCGGCCCCCTGCGCGAGATGGTCGCGTGGCGCGACGCGCTCGGCGGGTAGGCCCCCGAGGGCACTAGCCTCCCCTGCTGCCGTGAGCCGCCGCGACCAGATCAGGATGTCCGACGACGAGGTGCGCGCCTTCCTCGAGGAGGAGCGCACCGTGACGTGCGCGACGAACGGCCGCGACGGCTGGCCGCACCTCATGCCGCTCTGGTACGTCCTGCGCGACGACGAGCTGTGGTCGTGGACGTACGCGAAGTCGCAGAAGGTCCGCAACCTCGAGCGCGACCCGCGGGTGACGCTGCAGGTCGAGGCGGGCGAGACCTACGACCAGCTCCGCGGCGTCATGCTGCGCGCCCGCGCGGTCATCCACCGCGACCCCGACGCGGTCGCCGCGCTCGGCACCGAGATCTTCACGCGCTACTCCGGCGGCCACCCGCTCGACGACGCGACCCGCGCGATGATCGCCAGGCAGGCGCCCAAGCGGGTCGGCCTGCAGTTCGTCGAGGAGGCGCGCATCACCTGGGACCACCGCAAGCTCGGAGGTGTCGACTAAGTGGCCCTGAAGGGACTGATCCTGTCGGGCGGCAAGGGCACCCGGCTGCGGCCGATCACGCACACGTCGGCCAAGCAGCTCGTCCCCGTCGCCAACAAGCCGGTGCTGTTCTACGGCATCGAGGCGATGGCGGCGGCCGGCATCGAGGAGGTCGGGATCATCATCGCCCCCGAGACCGGCGACGAGATCCGCGCCGCCGCCGGCGACGGCAGCCGCTTCGGGGTGCGCATCACGTACATCGTCCAGGACGAGCCGGCCGGCCTCGCGCACGCGGTCCTCACCGCCGAGCCGTTCCTCGGCTCCGACCCGTTCGTGATGTACCTGGGCGACAACCTCCTGCAGGGCGGCATCTCCGACCTCGTCCAGGCGTTCGAGCGCAACGAGCCGGAGGCGCTCATCCTCCTGACGCCGGTGCCCGACCCCGAGCACTACGGGGTGGCCGAGCTCGACGGCGACCGGGTCGTCGCGCTGGCCGAGAAGCCGCCGGAGCCGAAGACGAACCTCGCGCTCGTCGGCGTCTACCTGTTCAGCCCGCGCATCCACGACGCGGCCCGCGCGATCGAGCCGTCGGCCCGCGGCGAGCTGGAGATCACCGACGCGATCCAGCACCTCGTCGACGCCGGCGCCCGGGTCGAGCCGCACATCGTCCAGGGCTGGTGGAAGGACACCGGCCGCCTCGACGACATGCTCGAGGCGAACCGGCTCATCCTCGACAACCTCCAGACGCGGGTCGAGGGCGAGCTCGTCGACTCGACCGTCGAGGGGCGCGTCGTCATCGAGCCGGGCGCGCGCCTGGAGCGCTGCACGGTCCGCGGCCCGGCGATCATCGGCACCGGCACCCGCCTCGTCGACGCCTACGTCGGCCCGTACACGGCGATCGCCGAGGACTGCCTCGTCGAGCAGGCCGAGATCGAGCACTCGATCCTGCTCGCCGGCAGCCAGGTCCGCAACCTCGCCGGGCGCATGGAGTCGTCGCTGCTGGGGCGCAACGTGAAGATCAGCCGCGACGAGGGGCGCCAGCCGCGCGCCTACCGCTTCATGGTCGGCGACAACAGCGAGATCGGCATCCTCTAGGGGTGGCGACGGTGGCCCCGAGACGGTGTGACAGCGGGCTTCCGGTGGCCGGCCACCGGAGGCGGGCCCCCGTGGGTGGTCTCTGATGCGGCTGCTCGTGACCGGGGCCGGCGGGATGCTCGGCCATCGCGTCTGCGCGCGCGCCCGCGCGCTCGGCCACGACGTGATCGCCTGCGACCGCGAGCGGCTCGACATCACCGACGCGGACGCCTGCGCGCGCGTCGTCGAGGCGGCCGAGCCGGAGGTCGTCATCAACTGCGCCGCGTACACGAAGGTCGACGACGCCGAGCACGAGCGCGACCTGGCGATGGCGGTCAACGCGACCGGCGCCGGGAACGTCGCCCGCGCGGTCGCCGCCATCGGGGCGCGGATCGTCCACGTCTCGACCGACTACGTCTTCAACGGCGAGCACGACGAGCCGTGGGTCGAGTCCGACCCGGTCGACCCGCAGTCCGTGTACGGGCTGAGCAAGCTGCGCGGCGAGGAGCTCGTCGCCGACGCGACCCCGCGCCACGCGATCGCGCGCACGGCGTGGCTGTTCGGGGTCGGCGGCCCGAACTTCGTCGACACGATGCTGCGCCTGGCGGAGGAGCGCGACGAGGTCAGCGTCGTCACCGACCAGGTCGGCTGCCCGACGTGGACCGGCCACCTGGCCGAGGCGCTGATCGAGCTGGCCGAGCGGCCGGACGACGACGGCATCCACCACCTCGCCGCCCAGGGCTCGTGCTCGTGGAACGAGCTGGCGATCGAGGTGTTCGACCAGGCGGGCGTGTCGTGCCGCGTGCTGCCGACCACGAGCGAGGCGTTCAAGCGCCCGGCCCCGCGCCCGGCCTACAGCGTGCTGGGCACCGAGCGGAACGACCCGATCCTCCTGCCGCCGTGGCCGGAGGGCGTGCGCGCGCATCTGAGCGAGAGAAAGGTGGGATCCCCGAGATGAGGCTGCTCGTCTGCGGCGGGGCCGGCTTCATCGGCTCCAACTTCGTGCGCCTGCGCGTGCGCGACCACGGCGACGAGGTCGTCGTGCTCGACAAGCTCACGTACGCGGGCCGGCGCGAGAACCTGGCCGACCTGCCCGAGGTGCCGCTCGTCGTCGGCGACATCGCCGACCGCGAGGCGGTCGACGAGGCGATCGGCGACGGCGTCGACGCGATCGTGAACTTCGCGGCCGAGACGCACGTCGACCGCTCGATCGCCGAGCCGGACGCGTTCATCACGACCAACGGCCAGGGCACGTACCAGCTGCTGGAGGCGGCGCGCCGCCACGAGGTCGAGCGCTACGTGCAGATCTCGACCGACGAGGTCTACGGCTCGATCGAGGTCGGCTCGTTCACCGAGGAGTCGCCGATCGTCCCGTCCAGCCCGTACAGCGCGTCGAAGGCGGGGGCGGACCTCCTCGTCCTCAGCTACTTCCACACCTACGGGCTGCCGGCGCTCATCTGCCGCGGGTCGAACAACTACGGGCCGTACCAGTACCCGGAGAAGCTCATCCCGCTGATGATCCTCAACGCCCTGCACGGCGACCCGCTGCCGGTCTACGGCGACGGGATGCAGGTGCGCAACTGGCTCTACGTCGAGGACTTCGGCCGCGGCATCGGCCACGTCCTCGCGCACGGGACGCCGGGCGAGGTCTACAACGTCGGCGGCCCCGACGAGTGCCCGAACATCGAGGTCGTCAAGCGGATCGTCGAGCTGACCGGCGCCGACCCGTCGATCATCGAGTACGTCGCCGACCGCCCGGGCCACGACCGCCGCTACAGCCTCGCGTCGGAGAAGATCCGCGCGCTCGGCTGGGAGGCGCAGGTGCGCTTCGAGGAGGGCCTGGAGCGGACCGTCCAGTGGTACCGCGAGCGCCGGGACTGGTGGGAGCCGATCCGCTCCGGCGAGTACCGCGAGTATTACGAGCGCCAGTACGGGCGCAGGCTGTCGTAGCGGGCGCGGCGCGCGGGGCCGCGCCGCTCAGCCGCCGAGGCCGGCGATCCGCCAGGTGTCGTTGACCTTCTGGAAGCGGAGCGTGCGCGGCTCCTCGGTGCCGTCGAAGTCCGAGCGGACGACGGCGGTCGCCGTGTCGCCCGAGACCTCGATGCGCTCGACGTCGAGGCTGAAGCTGCTGGCGTCCTCGAGCTGGTCGGAGACCGCGTCCCGGCAGTTGCGGTTGTCCTGGTTGAGGGCGTCGGCCAGCTCGGAGGTGAAGAGCGTGTTGCAGATGTCGCCGGCCTCGCCCTTCATGCCCGCCTCGGCGAGGTCGTCGATCACCTGGGCGACGGCCTTCTGCTCGCCGCTGTAGTCGTCGGCGTTGTTCGAGGTCTGCTGGCCGGCGCAGCCCGCGACGAGCGCGGCCACGGCGGCGGCGGAGGCGAGGACGGCGGTGCGCACGGCCCGCAGCGTATTCGATCGGGTCGCGCCGCCCTACACTCGGGACGCCGTGTCCTCCTCGCCGGTCCCGATCCCGCGCGGGCGCCACGCCCCGCCGCTCGAGGTGCGCCTCGAGGTCCAGCGCGAGCGGCTGCTGAACGCGGCGGCGGCGGTCTTCGCGCGCGAGGGCTACGCGAAGGCGACGGCCGAGGCGATCGCGCGCGAGGCCGGCATGTCGAAGGCGACCTTCTACGAGCACTTCACGAACAAGGAGGACGCGATCATCGCCGTCTTCGACGCGTCCGCCGCGCTGCTGGCCGAGCGGATGGCGAAGGCGACGAGCCAGGTGCCGGAGGAGCCGGGCGCGCAGATCCGCGCCGGCGGGCGGGCGTTCCTGGAGACGCTGGCCGAGCACCCCGACCGCGCCCAGACGCTGCTCGTGGAGATCATCGGGGCCGGGCCGCGGGCGGTCGAGCGCCGCGACGCGATGCTCGAGCACTTCGCGTCGCTCATCGACGCCGAGAACGCGACCGCCCACCGGCGCCACGGGACGCGGCGCTTCCAAGAGCACGACGCGCACGCGATCGTCGGCGCGGTCGTCGAGCTCGCCTCCCGGCAGCTGCGCCTCGGGATCCCGCCGTCGCTGATGGACCTGGAGCCGGTGATCGAGCGCCTCGCGCTCGGGCTGCTCCGCGAGCCGCAGTGATGGCGGGCGCCCCGGCGGACCCGCCGGCCGCGCCCGCCCCCGCGGCGTCGCTGGCCGAGCTCGAGGCGCGGATCGTCGCATGCCGCGCCTGCCCGCGCCTCGTCGCGTGGCGCGAGGAGGTGGCGCGGGTCAAGCGGGCCGCGTTCGCCGACTGGACGTACTGGGGGCGGCCGGTGCCCGGCTTCGGCGACCCGCAGGCGCGCGTGCTCGTGCTCGGGCTGGCGCCCGCCGCCCACGGCGCGAACCGCACCGGGCGCGTGTTCACCGGCGACCGCTCCGGCGACTGGCTGTACGCGTCGCTGCACCGCACCGGCTTCGCCAACCAGCCGACGTCGGTGTCGGTCGACGACGGGCTGCGCCTGCGCGACATGTGGATCGCCGCCGCGGTGCGCTGCGCGCCGCCGGCGAACAAGCCGACGCCCGACGAGCGCGACCGCTGCCTGCCGTTCGCCCGCGAGGAGCTGGCGCTGCTGCCGAACGTGCGGGTGATCGTCTGCCTCGGCGCGTTCGCCTGGGACGCGGCGCTGCGCATCCTCGGCCCGGTGCGGCCCAAGCCGCGCTTCGCCCACGGCGCCGAGGTCGAGGTCGCCGGCCGCACGCTGCTCGGCTGCTACCACGTCTCCCAGCAGAACACGTTCACCGGCGTGCTCACCGAGGAGATGACCGACGCGGTGTTCGCGCGGGCGCGCGCGATCGCGAGGCGCTCGGCGTCCGGCAGGCCCGCGCCGTGCGCGGCCGGGCCCGGCGGGTGCGCGTGACCCGCGAGCCGCCCCGAGGACCGGGGCGGCCCGGGCGTACCCTTGGGTCGTGGACGCGCTCGCCCACTTCTCCCCCCGGGTCCGCGAGTGGTTCGCCGCGGCGTTCGAGGCGCCGACCCCCGCGCAGGCACAGGCGTGGCCGGCGATCGCGTCGGGCGAGCACGTGCTGCTGTCGGCGCCGACCGGCTCGGGCAAGACGCTCGCCGCGTTCCTGTGGGGCCTGGACAGGCTCGCCCAGGAGCCGAACCCCGGCGCCACCCGGCTCGTCTACGTCTCGCCGCTGAAGGCGCTCTCCTACGACGTCGAGCGCAACCTGCGCGCGCCGCTGCGCGGGATCGGGGCCGACCTGCGCGTCGGGCTGCGCACCGGGGACACGCCGCAGCGCGAGCGCGCGGCGATGCGCCGCCACCCGCCGGACATCCTCATCACGACCCCCGAGTCGCTCTACCTCATCCTCACCTCGCAGGCGCGGGAGATGCTGCGCGCCGTCGAGGCGGTCATCGTCGACGAGATCCACGCCGTCGCCTCGACGAAGCGCGGCGCGCACCTCGCGCTCACGCTCGAGCGCCTGGAGGCGGCCTCCGACCGCGAGTCCGTCCAGCGGATCGGGCTGAGCGCGACGCAGAGCCCGCTCGAGGAGATCGGCCGCTTCCTCGTCGGGCCGCGGCGCACCTGCCGGGTCATCGACGCCGGGGTCCGCAAGCCGCTGGACCTGAGGATCCAGGTGCCGGTCGAGTCGATGGTCGAGCCGGACGCCGGCGTCGTCCTCGACCCGCTCGACGGCACCGGCCAGGAGGCGACCCGCCGCTCGATCTGGCCGGCGATGTACCCGCAGCTGCTGGAGCTCGTCCGGGCGCACCGCTCGACGATCATCTTCGTCAACAACCGCCGCGGCGCCGAGCGCCTCGCCCTGCGCCTCAACGAGCTCGCCGGCGAGGACCTCGCCCGCGCCCACCACGGCTCGCTCGCGCGCGAGGAGCGGACGGTCGTCGAGGAGATGCTGAAGGCGGGCGAGCTGCCGTGCCTGGTGGCGACCTCGTCGCTGGAGCTCGGGATCGACATGGGCGCCGTCGACCTCGTCCTCCAGGTCGAGTCGCCGAAGTCCGTCGCCCGCGGCCTGCAGCGCATCGGCCGCGCCGGCCACAACGTCGGCGACGTCAGCAAGGGCCGGATCTTCCCGAAGTTCCGCAGCGACCTGCTCGAGTGCGCGGTCGTCGCGAAGCTCATGCGCGAGGGGCGGATCGAGCCGACCGTCGTGCCGCGCAACGCGCTCGACGTCCTCGCGCAGCAGATCGTCGCGATCGCCGCCTCCGCCCCCGAGGACGAGCCGGTCGCCGTCGACGACCTCCACGCGCTCGTCACCCGCACCCACTCGTACGCGGAGCTGCCGCGCACCCTGTTGGAGAACGTCCTCGACATGCTCGACGGCCGCTACCCGTCGGCCGAGTTCGGCGAGCTGCGCCCCCGGATCGTCTGGGACCGCGTCGGCGGGACGATCCGCGCCCGCCGCGGCGCCCGCCAGCTCGCGATCACGAACGCGGGCACGATCCCCGACCGGGGGCTCTACGCGGTCACGCTCCCCGACGGGCGCCGGGTCGGCGAGCTCGACGAGGAGATGGTCTACGAGGCGCGCCCCGGCCAGACGTTCCTGCTCGGCGCCTCGTCGTGGCGGATCGAGGAGATCCAGCGCGACCGCGTCGTCGTCACCCCCGCCCCCGGGGTCCCGGCCGCGGTGCCGTTCTGGCGGGGCGACGGCGTCGGGCGCCCGAAGGAGCTGGGGATCGAGATCGGCGCCTTCGCGCGCTGGGCCGTCGACCAGCCCGCCGAGGTGCTCGAGCGCGACTACGACCTCGACCCGCTCGCGGCGAAGAACCTCCTCGACTTCCTGCGCGAGCAGCAGGCCGCGACCCGGGTCGTCCCCAGCGACCGCACGATCGTCGTCGAGCGCTTCCGCGACGAGATCGGCGACTGGCGCCTGTGCGTCCTGTCCCCCTACGGCGGGCGGGTCCACGCCGCCTGGTCGCTGGCGCTGAGCGCCCGCATCCGCGACGTGTACGGGCTGGAGTCGGACGCGATCTGGTCCGACGACGGGATCATCGTCCACCTCCCCGACGCCGACGAGCCGCCGAGCGCCGAGCTCGTCCTCGTCGAGCCCGACGAGATCGAGGACCTCGTCGTCGCCGAGCTCGGGGCGTCGGCCCTGTTCGGCGCCCGCTTCCGCGAGAACGCGGGCCGGGCGCTGCTCATCCCGCGCGCCCGCCCGGGCCGGCGCACCCCGCTGTGGCAGCAGCGGCTGAAGGCGCAGTCGCTGCTGGAGGTGGCCAAGCGCTACGCCGACTTCCCGATCGTCCTCGAGACGTACCGCGAGTGCCTGCGCGACGTCCTCGACCTGCCCGGCCTCGTCGAGCTGCTGACCGCGCTGCATCGCCGCGAGCTGTCGCTCGTCGAGGTCGAGACGCCGACCGCCTCGCCGTACGCGTCGTCGCTGCTGTTCGACTACGTCGCGACGTACATGTACGAGGGCGACACGCCGAACGCCGAGCGGCGGGCGGCCGCGCTCTCGCTCGACCGCGACCTCCTGCGCGAGCTGCTCGGCCAGGAGGAGCTGCGCGACCTCATCGACGCCGGCGCGCTGGCCCAGGTCGAGGACGACCTCCAGCACCGCTCGCCGCGGACGCGGGCGGCCTCGCGCGACGCGCTCGCCGACGTCCTGCGCCGCGTCGGCGACCTCACCGACGCCGAGGTGCGCGAGCGCGTCCTGCCCGACCTCGACGCGGCCGCGATGCTCGAGGCGCTCGAGGGCGAGCGGCGCGCCGTGCGCGTCCGCGTCGGCGGCGAGGAGCGCTGGATCGCCGCCGACGACGCCGGGCTCTACCGCGACGCGCTCGGCGTCGTCCCGCCCGGCGGGCTGCCGGCCGCGTTCACCGCCGACGTCGAGCACGCGCTGCGCACGCTCGTCGCCCGCTGGGCGCGCACCCACGGCCCGTTCACGACGGCCGAGCTGCGCGCCCGCTACCGGGTCGACGTCGAGCCGGCCCTGCGCGAGCTCGAGGCGCGCGGCGAGCTCGTCCGCGGCGAGCTGCGCCCCGGCGGCACCGAGCGCGAGTGGTGCGACCCCGAGGTGCTGCGGCGGCTGCGGCGCGCGTCGCTCGCCGTCCTGCGCCGGGAGATCGAGCCGGCCGACCAGCGCGAGCTCGCCGCCTTCCTGCCCTCCTGGCAGGGCGTCGACCGCCACCCGGCCGCCGGCGCCGGCGTCGACCGGCTGCGCGAGGCGCTCGTCCCGCTCCAGGGGCTCGCGCTGCCCGCCGAGGTGTGGGAGCGCGACGTGCTGCCCCGCCGCGTCGGCGCCTACTCGCCCGCCTGGATGGACCAGCTGTGCGCGGCCGGGGAGATCGTCTGGGTCGGCGCCGGGTCGCTCGGGCGCACGACCGGGAAGGTCGCCCTCTACTTCCGCGAGGACGCCGAGGCGATCGGCCCGCCCGGCGGGTGGGAGCGCCTCGCCGAGCCGGCCGGCCCCGGCGAGCCCGTCCACGTCGCCGTGCGCGAGCGGATCGCCGCCGCGCCCTGCTTCTTCACCGACCTGCTCGCCGACCTGCCGTTCGCGCCCGAGGAGGTCCAGGAGGCGCTGTGGGACCTCGTCTGGTCCGGCGAGGTGACGAACGACGCCTGGGCGCCGCTGCGCGCGCCGCGCCTCACGCTCGCCCGCGCCCAGCGGGCCGCCCAGCCGACGCGGGCCGCCGCCCGGCGCTTCGGCGCCCGCCGCCGCGGCGCCGCCCCGACCGTCCAGGGCCGCTGGTCGCTGACCTCGACGATCTTCCGCACCCGGCCCGAGCCGGGCGCGTGGCGGCGCACGCTGGCCGAGCTGCTGCTCGAGCGCTACGGGATCGTCACCCGCGAGCAGGTCCTGGCCGAGGGGATCCCCGGCGGCTTCTCGACGCTCTACGACGCGCTCTCGAACCTCGAGACGCTCGGCGTCTGCCGGCGCGGCTACTTCGTCGAGGGCCTCGGCGGCGCCCAGTTCGCGCTGCCGGGCGCGGTCGAGCGGCTGCGGGCCCAGCGCCAGGCCGAGGAGGCGGCCCCGCTCGTGCTCGCCGCCACCGACCCCGCCCAGCCGTACGGGGCGGCGCTGCCGTGGCCGCGCCGCGACGGCGAGAGCGCGCCGCGCGCCCGCCGCGTCCGCGGCGCCTACGTCGTCCTCGCCGGCGCGGAGCCGGTCGTGTTCGTCGAGAAGGGCGGGCGCGGCCTGCAGATCCTCACCGACCGCGACGACCCGCGCGTGCGGCCCGCCCTGGAGGCGCTGGCCGACTTCGTCCGCGCCGGCCGCGGCGGGCGCCTGTCGCTGGAGAAGGTCGACGGCGAGCCGGTCGTCGGCAGCGAGATGGAGCCGGTCCTCATCGAGCTCGGCTTCCGGCCGGGGCCGCGCCGGCTCACCCTGAGCGCGTAGCCGCCGCGTACCCTCGGCGGCGGGGAATGCCCGAGGGCGACACCATCCACCACGCGGCCAACCGGCTGCGCCCGCTCCTGCAGGGCACCGTGCCCGACGAGCTGCTCACGCCGCACCCGCGCCTGCGCGGCGACCGCTGGCCGCAGCGGCTGGCCGGGCAGGCGGTCACGTCGGTCGACCCGTACGGCAAGCACCTGTTCGTCCGCTTCGAGGGCGGCCTCGTCATCCACTCGCACCTGCGGATGACCGGCGCGTGGGGCGTGTACGCGGCCGGTGAGCGATGGCGCCGCGCGCCGCGGCGGGCCTGGCTCGTCGCGCGCGCCCGCGGCGGCGAGGCGGTCCAGTTCGACGGGCCGGTCCTCGAGCTGATGACCGAGGCGCGCACCCGCACCGACCCGCGCATCGCCCGCCTCGGCCCCGACATCCTCGCCCCCGAGCTCGACGAGCGCGGCTTCCTGGCCCGGCTGCGCGCCGACGACCCGACCCGCCCGATCGGCGACGCGCTCCTGGACCAGCGGACGATCGCCGGGATCGGGAACCTGTGGAAGGCCGAGGGCTGCTTCGCGGCCGGGATCGACCCGTGGCGCCCGACCGGGCGGGTGAGCGACGAGGAGGCGCTGGCGATCGTCCGCGCGACCCGCCCGCGGATGCAGCGCTCCGCGCTCGACGGGTTCGCGGCCCGCGACGTCCAGGTCTACGACCGCGCCGGCCGGCCGTGCCCGCGCTGCGGCACGCCGATCGCCGCGCGCGGGATGGGCGACGACAACCGCACGACGTTCTGGTGTCCGGGGTGCCAGCGGTGAGCCGCCCGCCCCGCCCCCGCCGGGTCGGCCACAAGGGCGCCGACCACATCGCGCCCGGCAACACGCCGGCCTCGTTCGACGCCGCCGTCGCCCACGGCGTCGACATGATCGAGTTCGACGTCCTCTCCGAGCGCCCCGACGGCACCGGCGAGCTGTACCTCGCCCACGACTACGGCGCGCTGCGCGCCGGGGCCGCCCCGACGCTCGAGGAGGGCCTGGCCCACCTCGCGCAGGACGCGTTCGCCGGCGTCGAGCTCGACGTCGACCTCAAGCTGCAGGGCTACGAGCTGCGGGTCCTCGACGCGCTGCGCCGCCACGGCCTGCTCGAGCGCGCGCTCGTGTCGACGATGGAGATCCCGTCGCTGGCGCGCCTGCGGGCGGCCGAGCCGTCGCTGCGCCTCGGCTGGTCGGTCCCGCGGCTGCGGCGCGACCCGATGCGCTCGCCGTGGACGCGGGTCCCCGCGATCGGCTGGGGCCTGGCCTACCGCACGGCGCTGCCGCGGCGGGCGGCCGCCGCGATCCGGGCCGGCCGCGCCGACGCGCTCATGGCCCAGTGGCGGCTCGTGACCGCCGCGCTCGTGCGCCGCGTCCACGCGGCGGGCGGCGAGCTCTACGTCTGGACGGTCGACGACGCGGCGACGATCGCGCGCCTGGAGGCGCTGGGCGTCGACGGCGTCATCTCCAACGACCCGCGGCTCTTCGACGCCTGACGGGCGCGGTCCCGGCGTCGAACTCCGCGACATCCGGCGGCCGGAGCCGCTACCAATACCGGCCTGGTCGCGCAGAAAGGAGCAGTCTTGACGTCATACGCCGCGCCGCGCCGCCTCGTGCTGGCCGACGCCCTGCCGGGCGCTCGCGCCCGCGATGCCGTGCTCGTCCTCGCCGGGGCGCTGTTCATGGCGCTCATGGCCCAGATCGCCATCGAGGTCCCGCCGTCCCCCGTCCCGATCACCGGGCAGACGCTCGGCGTCGTCCTGATCGGCTCGGCCCTGGGCGCCAACCGCGGGGTCACCGCCGTCGCCCTGTACGTCGTCATGGGCCTGTTCATGCCCGTCTACTCCGACGGCGGCATGGGCATCGACCACCTGCTGGGCGCCACCGGCGGCTACCTCGTCGGCTTCGTCGTCGCCACGTACGTCGTCGGCCGCTTGGCCGAGCTGGGCGCCGACCGCCGACCGCTCATCGCGTTCGCGTCGTTCTGCCTCGCGCAGCTGATCGTCTTCGGGATCGGCGTGCCGTGGCTGAAGGTCTGGGCCGGCTCGGACTGGTCGACGGCCGTCCACAACGGCTTCACGCTGTTCATCGTCGGCGGGCTGATCAAGGCCGCGATCGCCGCGGTCGCGATGCCGTCGGCCTGGCGCCTGGCGCGCCGCATCGACGGGCGCTGAGCGCCGCTACGGCGCCCGCAGCACGCAGGTCGCCGCGGAGTGGCCCTTCGGGTCGCTCCCGGCGGCCGAGCGGTGCCCCTTCTCAGTGATCGCCGTGGCGTGGCGCACGACGTCGCGGCCGATCCGCCACTGGAAGTCGACCCGCCCACGCAGGACCTGCGGCCTGCCGGGCTCCGGCGCGGCGAAGCGGAACAGCTGGCCGGCCTGGCGGCCGCGCCCGCCGCGCGAGCGGCCGAGCGACACCCACCCGGAGTCGCCGCCGCGGCCCTCGAGGAGGTTGTGCCAGCGGCCGTCCGTGCGGTCGCGCCACTGGACCCGGAAGCGCATGTAGAGCCGGACCCCCGTGCGGCGGGCGCCCGGCATCGAGGCGCGGATCCCGATCGTGTTCGGGTGCTTGGCGGTGTCGCAGACGTTGACCGTCGCCCACGGCTTCGGCGCGGCGGCCTGCGCCCCGGCCGGGGCGAGCGCCAGCGCCGCCAGCGCGACGGCGAGCGCGGAGCGGGCCATGACCCGACCATAGCGGCGGCCCGCCGTCGCATATCCTGACGGGGGTGATGGGTGCCACCACCGAGGAGGCCGTCGCGCTGCTCCACGGGGTCGGGGTCTTCGAGACCCTGGCCGAGCCCGATCTGCGCCAGATCGCCCGGGTCGCCGTCCCGCGGGCGTTCGCGCCCGGCGAGGTGATCTTCCGGGAGGGCGACGCGAGCGACACGTGCTACGTCATCCGCAGCGGGCACGCGCGCGCGATCCGCGAGCACGCCGACGGGCGCACCATCACGCTCGCGCACTTCGGCCCCGGCGACATCTTCGGCGAGCTCGCGATCTTCGACGACGAGAAGCGCTCGGCGACGCTCGAGGCGCTCGACGAGCTGCAGACGATCGCGATCTCCGGCCCGGACTTCCGGCGCCTGCTCGAGGAGCACGCGTCGATGGCGGTGAAGCTCGCGGTGTCGCTCGGCCGGCGGCTGCGGGAGGCCAACGAGCGCCTCACGCGCCAGTCGTTCCAGACCGTGCAGAGCCGCGTCGCGACCGTCCTCGGGGAGCTCGTCGAGGCCGCCCGCAAGGAGGGCGCCGGCGAGCGCGACGTGCTCGTCACGATCACCCAGGCCGACATCGCCCAGCTCGCCGGCTCCTCGCGCGAGTCGGCCAGTCGCTTCCTGGCCGTGCTCGAGCGGGCCGGGGTCATCACGCAGGGCCGCGGCCGCATCGTCGTCAACGACCCCGCCGCGCTGCGTGGCTACGTCTACTGAGTTCAGCGCCGGCGGCGTCGTCATCCGCGGCGACGAGACGATCGTGATCGTCCCGCGCCGCCGGGCCGCGAACGGGCGGGCGGTCGTCGCGCTGCCGAAGGGGCACGTCGACCCGGGCGAGACGCCGCCGCAGGCGGCGGTGCGCGAGGTCCGCGAGGAGACCGGCGTGGAGGCCGAGCTCGTCGAGAAGCTCGGCGACGTCCGCTACTGGTACCAGCGCGACGGCAAGCGGATCGCGAAGGTCGTCGCCTTCTACCTGTTCGACTACCGGTCGGGCGACGTGGCCGACCACGACGCCGAGGTCGAGGAGGCCCGCTGGGTGCCGCTGGAGCGCGCGCTGGACGAGCTCTCCTACCGCGGCGAGCGGGAGATGGTGCAGCGCGCGCTGGAGCGGGTCCGGCGGGAACGGGCGGCCCCCTGACGCGCTAGAGTCACGCCCGCCTGTGCAGGTACTGAACTTCTACTCACGCATCTTCGCCGACCAGCTGAAGCGGGGGCGCAAGACCGCCACGATCCGGCTCGGCGACAAGTCCCACAAGTACCGCAAGAACCAGCTCGTCCTGGTCACGATCGGCTACCAGTACTCGCCGCGCGAGCGGATCTTCGAGGCGGTCATCGACCAGGTCGAGGTCAAGCGCGTCCGCGAGCTCTCGCCGCGCGACATCGAGCACGACAACCCCGAGTTCCGCCGCCACGAGGAGATGATCCACTTCCTCGAGCAGATCTACGGGCGGGAGGTCTCGATGGACGACGTCGTGACCGTCGTGCGGTTCAGCCAGATCGTCGACTCGCCGTCGGAGTTCACCGACCGGCGCCTCGGCATCGGCGGCGCGCAGAACTAGTCAGCCCGCCGCCACGCTCGCGCGCTGGCGCTCCCCGCGGGTCATGAGCCCGAGGCTGACCCACAGCAGCAGGTCGATCCCGAGGCCGAAGACGGCGCCGAACTGGGACTCGACGAACGAGAACGTGCGCGTGAGGAGGATCGAGACGAGCAGCGCGCGCTCGAACGAGCGGTAGGCGGCCTCGACGCGGCCCCGGCGCAGGCGCACGACGCCGGCCGCGACGAGCACGCCCGAGGCCGTCGAGGAGGCGAGGCTGAGCCAGTTGACGACCGACAGGTCGCTGAGCGCGTCGCTCTCGGCCCCCGGGCGGGCGCCGCCGAGGTCCAGGCCGATCGAGAGCACGAGCTCGAAGGTGACGAGGAGGCTGAGCACGCCCCAGCCGACGATGACCGCGATGACGAGCGGGGTGAAGAGCGGCGTCTGCGAGAAGGCGAGGTAGGCGTCGCGGATGCGCAGCGCGGTGCGCGCCGGCCAGCGCGGCGGGCGGGGCGGGAGCGCGTCGAGCCGGGCGATGAGGTCGCGGACGGGCGCGACGAGCGGGTCGGACGGGTCGGCGCCGTCGAGGAGCCGCAGGGCCCGCTGCTTGTCGCGCTCGTCGAGGTCGTGGCGGGCGGCCTCGGCCGCGAGGTCGAGCGCGTTGACGACCCGCTCCATCTCGGTCAGCCCGCGCCGGCGCTCGAACGTGCGGATGAGCAGGTACATCACGACGAACGTCAGGTAGATGAGCGCCGCCGCCGGCTTGAAGAAGTAGTCGTTGTCGGACGTGATGAACTTGCCGAGCTCGTCGATGAAGAAGCCGAAGCCGATGCCGCCGAGGACCGCGGCCGGGCGGCGCAGCGACCGGTTCAGGTAGACGAGCAGCAGGGCGATCGTGATCGCCATGAGGATGCCGCCGTAGAGGAGGTGGGCGATGTGGAGCCCGTGGCCGCCGAGCTGCGGGTAGTTCGTCGCCCACAGCTGGGTGCGGATGACGAGGACGGTCGCGACGCCGGAGACGAGGAAGGTCTCCAGCAGCGCGATCGCGTCGGCGTCGCGGGTCGGATGGCGGATCAGGCGGGGCCGCATCGGCGCGCGACGGTAGCGGCAGGACGGCGGGTAGGCTGCCCGCCCCCATGACCTACGCATCGACCCGGATCGTCGGCGCGCTCACGACCCTCCTCCTCGCGGCCGCCGCGCCCGCGGCCGCCCACGCCCAGGACGGGACGCCGGAGCCCGTCCCCGCCGACGCCCAGCCCGCCGCCGGCGGGATCTCCCTCCTCGCCCAGGACGCCCGCGCGGCCCTGCGGCTCGACTTCCGCAGCGACCGCGCGACCTGCCGCCGCGTCGGGCGCTGCGGGCTGCGCGGCCGCGTCCGCCACCGCTCGGGCGGGGTGGGCGGTGCGTTCGTCGTGACGATGGGCGACCTCGTCGCCGGCGGCGGCGGTCTCTACGACCCGGCCGGGCGGACGGTCGCGCGCGTGCGCGACCGCGGCCAGCGCTGCCGCGACCGGATCGCCCACACGGTCACGACGTTCGGCGTGCGCCGCAGCGGCGACGCGGTCGAGGTCGTCTTCCTGTCGCCCGCGGCGGCCGCCGGGGCCGAGATCGAGGGCTCCGAGGACCCGCTGTCGACCCGCTGCGCCGGGCCGCGCCTGGCCGACCTCCAGGCGACCGGGTCGCTGCCGGTCGCGACGACGACGCTCGACGCGCTGCGCGCCGGCCCGGTGACGCTGACGGCGTCGGGGACGCGGCGGCTGCGGTCGGCCGGGATGCGCGGGACGCTGCGCTACGACGTCACGGTCACGGTCTCCCCGGCGCCCCTCGGCGCAGAGCCCGGGCCTGACACTCCGCTGGCACGCCTGGCCCGAGAGTGCCAGGATTGCTAGCATCGTCCACGAGTCTGGCACTCTCGATCCGAGAGTGCCAGCGGACGCAAGAGTCCCATTCCGGAGGTCAACATCTCATGAAGCTCAAGCCCCTGGGCGATCGGCTGATCGTGCAGGCGATCGAGGAGGACCAGACGACCGCCAGCGGTCTCGTGCTCCCCGACACCGCCAAGGAGAAGCCGCAGAAGGGGAAGGTGCTGGCCGTCGGCGACGGCAAGTACGACGAGGACGGCGAGAAGCGCATCCCGCTCGACGTCGCCGTGGGTGACGAGATCCTCTACTCGAA
Organism: Solirubrobacteraceae bacterium; assembly: GCA_019683665.1. Lineage (GTDB taxonomy): Bacteria > Actinomycetota > Thermoleophilia > Solirubrobacterales > Solirubrobacteraceae > Capillimicrobium. Next base: position 8,483 of record JADGIB010000002.1, on the reverse strand, counting down.
GTACGGCGGCACCGAGATCAAGGTCGACGGCGAGGATCTCCTGGTCCTCCGCGAGTCGGACGTCCTCGCCAAGATCGAGTCCTAGGAGAACGCGAACCGACATGGCTCACAAGGAACTGAAGTACGACGCCGAGGCGCGCAACGCGCTCCAGGCGGGCGTGGACGCCGTGGCCAATGCGGTCAAGGTCACCCTCGGCCCGAAGGGTCGCTACGTCGTCCTCGACAAGAAGTTCGGCGCCCCGACCATCACGAACGACGGCGTGACCATCGCTCGTGAGATCGAGGTGGAGGACGTCTTCCAGAACCAGGGCGCGCAGCTCGTGCGCGAGGTCGCGACGGCGACGAACGACGTCGCCGGCGACGGCACGACGACGGCGACCGTCCTGGCGCAGGCCATCGTCCGCGAGGGCCTGAAGAACGTCGCCGCCGGCGCCAACCCGCTCGCGCTCAAGCGCGGCATCGAGAAGGCCGTCGACCAGATCGTCGAGAACATCAAGTCGCAGGCGACCGAGGTCAACGGCAAGGACCAGATCGCCCGCGTCGCGACGATCTCGGCCGGCGACGAGGAGATCGGCGACGTCATCGCCGACGCCATCGAGAAGGTCGGCAAGGACGGCGTCGTGAACGTCGAGGAGGGCCAGACGTTCGGCCTCGACCTCGAGTTCACCGAGGGCATGCAGTTCGACAAGGGCTACATCTCGCCCTACATGGTCACCGACCAGGACCGCATGGAGGCCGTCCTGGAGGAGCCCTACATCCTCATCGCCAACCAGAAGATCGGCTCCGTCCGTGACCTCCTCCCGATCCTCGAGCAGGTCATCCAGTCGGGCAAGCCGCTGCTGATCATCGCCGAGGACGTCGAGGGCGAGGCCCTGGCGACGCTCGTCGTCAACAAGCTGCGCGGCACGTTCACCGGCGTCGCCGTCAAGGCGCCGGGCTTCGGCGATCGCCGCAAGCGCATGCTCGAGGACATCGCCATCCTGTCGGGCGGCGAGGTCATCACCGAGGATCTCGGCCTCAAGCTCGAGAACACCCAGATCTCGCAGCTCGGCCGCGCCCGCCGCGTCGTCGTCGCCAAGGACACGACGACGATCGTGGACGGCGCCGGCGACGTCGACGCGATCAAGGGCCGCATCAACCAGATCAAGTCCGAGATCGAGACGACCGACTCCGACTTCGATCGCGAGAAGCTCCAGGAGCGCCTCGCGAAGCTGTCGGGCGGCGTGGCCGTCGTCAAGGTCGGCGCGGCCACCGAGACCGAGGTCAAGGAGAAGAAGCACCGCGTCGAGGACGCGCTGCAGGCGACCCGCGCGGCCCTCGAGGAGGGCATCGTGCCGGGCGGCGGCGTCGCGCTCCTGCGCGCGGCCGACTCCGTCTCGCTCGACGCGTTCGAGGACGACGACGAGCGCACCGGCGCGAAGATCGTCCTGCGCTCGCTCGAGGAGCCGCTGCGTCAGATCGCGTTCAACGCGGGCCTCGAGGGCTCGGTCGTCGTCAACGACGTCCGCAAGGCCAAGGGCAACGAGGGCCTGAACGCCGCCACCGGCGAGATGGTCGACCTCGTCAAGGCCGGCGTCATCGACCCGGCCATGGTCACGCGCTCGGCGCTGCAGAACGCGGCCTCGATCGCCAAGAACATCCTCACGACCGAGGCGGTCGTCGCCGAGATCCCGGAGAAGGAGTCCGGCGGCGGCAACATGCCCGACATGTCGGGGATGATGTAGGCCGCTTCGGCGCCTGCACGTCGCTTTCGGAGGGCCCGGCGTTCGCGCCGGGCCCTTCTGCGTCGTGGGCCGGGCCCGCGACGAGCGGCGATCCGCATCCAGGGGGTGGATCGAGATCGCCACTCGCGCCGGCGGGGCCGGGCGCTAGAGGATCTCGAGGACCCGCTCGACGGGGCGGGCGAGGACGGCGCGGTCGCCGTTGACGACGATCGGGCGCTGGAGGAGCTCGGGGCGACGGGCCATCGCGGCGACGATCGCGTCCTCGTCGGCGTCGCGCAGCTCGCGGGCGCCCTCCGCGCGCATCCGCAGCGCCTCGGCGGCCCGCAGGCCGGCCTTGCGCAGCAGGTCGCGGATCTGGTCCTCGGTGAGGCCCTCGACGTGGTACTCGACCCGCTCGAACGGGACGCCGCGCTCCTCCAGGAGCTTCGCCAGCCTGCGGCAGGTCGTGCAGGTGCGCTTCTCGTAGACGGTGATCACGGCGCCCGAGTATCGCCGCTCGCGCCGCCGTGGAGCTGCGCCCAGGCCCGCGCCATCTGCACCCGCTCGCGCCCGCTCGGGTGGCTGTCGAAGAGGACGTGCCACCAGCCCGGCGGGTCCGGGTCCGACAGGCCGCGGCGGGTGAAGCCGACGAACAGGCCCTCCATCGCGCGCGGGTCGCGGGTGGCCTGCAGCGCCGTCCAGTCGGCCTCGGCCTCGTAGCGGCGGCTGAGGGCGTTGTCGAGCGGGGTCGCCAGCAGGCCGCAGACGACGAACGCGAAGAGCGCGACCGGCACCGCGGCCGCCTCGCCCATCCCGCCGCGGCGGCGGGTGACGAACGCGATCGCCAGCGCGGTCGGCACGATCGTCACCGCGAACCAGCCGATCGACTTCGGGAGGTGGCGGCGGGCGAGGTGGGCGACCTCGTGGCCGAGGACGACGCGGACCTGGTCGCGCGGGAACCCGTCGGCGAGCGTGTCCCACAGCACGACGCGCTGCGACGAGCCGAGGCCGGTCGCGTACGCGTTCGGCGCGCTCGTGAACTCGCTCACCTCCTCGACGCGCAGCGGCACCGTCCGGTCCAGTCCCTCGGCCCGGGCCAGGCGGTCGACCTCGCGCTGGGCCCACCGCGGCGGGCGCTCCTGGCCGGGCACGAGGTACGGGGAGGCGAACGTCAGCCCGGCCATGATCCCGACGAACACCGCGGCCGCCGGCAGCCACCACGCGGCGCCCAGCAGCCGCGCCAGGCCCATCGCGACGAGCAGGGCCAGGCAGATGGCCAGGAACGTCCCGCCGAGCGCGGCGACCTGCATCCCGATCGCCTCGAGGTAGCCGACGTCGGTCACGTCGTGGCGCTTCAGCCACCACAGCTCGACGACCGAGAACGGCAGCTCGACCAGCCACAGGATCGCCAGCCCGAGCATCCCGAGCAGGAAGCCGGTCCCGACCGGGCCGGCGGCCGACTCGCGCGCGAAGCGGGCGCCGCGCCAGGCGTACAGCCCGAGCGTGACGACGGTGGCGACGATCCCGGCGATCGAGAGGACGCGCAGGAACGCCTCGAACGACTCGGCCTCGGCGACCGCCGCGGCCCCGAACGTCGCGTCGACGTCGACCGCCGGCCGCGGCAGCCCGGCGGGCACGATCGTCGACCACAGCGCGCGCCCGGCGACGACGGCGGCGACCGCCACGACCACCGCCACCGCCGCCCACGCCGCGCGGCGGGCACCGGCCCGGTCTCGAGCGTCGGGCCGCTGTACGGGTAGCGGTCCGTGAGCAGGTTCGCGTACGCGGACAGCTGCCCGTCGTAGCGCAGGCAGAACGCGAGCAGGTCGCGCAGGCCGCGCGGCATCCGCCCGGTGACCAGGGCGGCGAACCAGCCGAGGACGGCGGCGACGAACGCCGCGCTCCCGAGCGCCGAGCTGAGGAACGCGGCCGGGATCGCGAGGACGATCCGGAATCCGGTGATCCACCGGCTCTGGCGCGCACTGGGATCGATCTCGAGGTCGACCGGGTACGTGCCCGGGCGGCCGACGAAGCCCGGGAACGGGTTGGCGGCCAGCGACAGGAACGCGCCCACGTGGACGCGGTAGCGGACGTACGCGCCGAGGAAGCGGTGCAGCGGGTCCGGCGAGCGGCCGGCGACGAGCGTCGCGACCCAGTTCGCGATCGCCGCCAGGAGCGCGACGACGCCCCACAGCGTCAGCCAGACGAGGTGCGGCAGCGCGAGCAGGAGCCGGAAGAGGACGGTGAGGCGGCTGCGGCGCCGGTCGTCGTCGACGGTCAGCCGCACCGGGTGGGCCGCCTGGGGCCACGGCCGCGACAGCGCGGGGGCGCTGTCGGGGTAGCGGTCGGTGAGGAGGGCGAGGTAGCCGTAGGCCTGGGCGGCGTAGCCGAGGCAGTAGACGGCGAGATCCCGCAGGCCCGGGTTCGTGCGCCCGCGGGCGAGGATCACGAACCAGGCGCCGATCGCGACGAGGGCGAGGACGCCGGCGAACGACGCGCCGTACGTCCACGACCAGTCGCCGTCGCTCGTCGACGTGCCGGTCCCGCCGCTCCAGCTGCCGCCGCCGACGAGCGCCGAGGCGAGCACGCCGGCCGGCAGCCAGAGGACGATCCGGAAGGCGATCGTCCACCGGTTCTGGCGCGCGGGCGCGGGCAGCTCGAGGTCGACGGGGTAGCCGGGCTCGCCGAGGAAGCCCGGGTACGGGTCGGCGGCGAGGCTCACGTACGCGTGCAGGTGGACGCTGTAGCGGACGTACGCCCCGTAGAAGCCGTGCAGGCCGGTCGGCCCGCCGGTGACGAGCGCCCACGCCCACAGGACGGGCGCGACGACGACGATCGCGATCCCCCACAGCCACCACCAGATGATGTGCGGGATCGCGAGGATCAGGCGGAGGACGACCGTCAGGCGGCGGCGCTCCAGCGCCCGGTCGCGCACGACGATCTGGATCGGATGCGGCGTCGGTGCGGACTCCACGGCCCGTACCCTGCCAGGTTCGCCGGCCGCGCGCGACCGGCGCCGGCGGCCGCCCGACAACTTGCCGACGTCAACCTTCGCCGCCAGCAAGTACCATCGCGCCCATGACCAGCATCGCTCCGGCTCGCCGCAGCGCGGCGAGCGAGGCCTGGGTGCTGATGGCGGACCTCGTCGTCAGCCAGCGGCACCGCACGATGTGCGTGTGCGCGGAGCTGGACCTCGCCCCGGGCCAGCTGCACGCCCTGAAGTGGCTGGACCCCGAGTCGCCCAAGCCGATGCGCGAGCTGGCCGCCGCGCTGAACTGCGACAACTCGAACGTCACCGGCATCATCGACCGCCTCGAGGACCGCGGCCTCGTGGAGCGCCGCCCGGCGCCCCACGACCGGCGGGTGAAGATGCTCGTCGTCACCCCGAAGGGCCAGGAGCTGCGCGCCCGCATCAAGGAGCGCATGGAGCAGGCGCCCGAGCAGCTCGAGCGCCTCGATCCCGACGAGCAGCGGACGCTGCGGGACCTCCTGCGCAAGGCGCTCGGGCGCGACGGGGACTGACCCCGGCCTACTCCTGCGGCAGCGGGCGCGGCCCCTCGCCGACGTACTTCGCCGTCGGGCGGATCAGGCGCCCCTCGCGCTTCTGCTCGAGGATGTGCGCCGACCAGCCGGCGACGCGCGCGCACGTGAACATCGGGGTGAACATCTCCGGCGGCACCTCGGCCATGTCGAGCAGCACCGCCGACCAGAACTCGACGTTCGTGGCGAGCACGCGGTCGGGCTTGCGCGCCTTCAGCTCGGCCAGCGCCGCCCGCTCGAGCGCCTCGGCGACCTCGAACCGGGTCGAGCCGAGCTCGCGGGCCGTGCGCCGCAGCACGCGGGCGCGCGGGTCCTCGGCGCGGTAGACGCGGTGGCCGAAGCCCATGATCCGCTCGCCCCGGTCGAGCGCCCGCTTCACCCACGCCTCGGCGTCGCCGAGCTGCTCGACCTCGTCGAGCATCTTCAGGACGCGCGACGGGGCGCCGCCGTGCAGCGGCCCGCTGAGCGCGCCGACGGCGGCGGAGAGCGCGGCGGCGACGTCGGCGCCGGTCGAGGCGACGACGCGCGCGGTGAACGTCGAGGCGTTCATGCCGTGCTCGGCGGCCGAGATCCAGTAGGCGTCGATCGCCTTGACGTGATCGGGGTCGGCCTCGCCGCGCCAGCGGATGAGGAACCGCTCCGGGATCGAGGTCGCCGCGTCGACCTCGCTCTGGGGGACCGGCGGGCGGCCGACGCCGCGCGCGGACTGGGCGACGAACGAGAGCGCCATCACCGAGGCGCGGGCGAGCTCGGTGCGCGCCTCCTCGTCGCTGATGTCGATGAGCGGCCGGAAGCCCCACGCGGGGGCGAGCATCGCCAGCGCGGCCTGCACGTCGACGCGCGCGTCGCCGGAGCGGACGGTCAGCGGCCACGGCTCGGCCGGCGACAGGCCGGGCTTCAGCGTCCCGTCGACGAGCAGGCCCCAGACCTGCTCGTAGGGGACGCGGCCGACGAGGTCCTCGATGTCGACGCCGCGGTAGCGCAGCGCGCCGCCGGCCTTGTCGGGCTCGGCGATCGAGGTCGCGAAGGCGACGACGCCCTCGAGGCCGGACTGGACGTCGGGGTCGGTGGTCATGTGCTGCTCCTGGGATCGGAGGGAGTGCGGCCGGCCGCGGCCCGGTGCCGGCGGCGGTGGCGACGGGCCTTGGCCACGTTGCCACACAGCCGCATCGAGCACCAGCGGCGGGCGCCGGCCGGGGAACGGTCGAAGAAGCGGGCGCTGCACGTCTCGGAGGCGCAGATGCGCACCCGGCCGCGCTCGGCGGCGCCGAGCATCGCGGCCGCGTCGGCGGCGACGGCGGCCAGGGCGCGGTCGACGGGCGGCCCGTCGCGCCCGGTCGTCAGCGCGAGCGCGCCGGACGGCTCGAGCGCGACCGCCTCGCGCAGCGGGGCGCGGCGCAGCGCGCCGTCGATCGCCTCGGCGCAGGCGGCGGGGACGTCGCGCCCGGCGACGGTCTCGACGACGGCGGCGTCGATCGCCTCGCGCAGGGCGCGGGCGCGCTCGACGTCGGCGGGCCCGGCGGGCGGCGGCGCGTCGGCGACCCCGGCGGCGACGAGCCAGCGGGCGAGGTCGCCGGGCGTGACGAGCGTCTCGACCCGCCGCCACCAGCGCTCGCGCAGGGTGTTGACGAAGTCCAGCGCCGGACGGCCGCCGAGCCAGTACCAGTACGGCTCGCCGCGCTCGAGGGGGAGGTCGAGGTCGTCCGGCAGGTCCATAACCCCATGATCGCATCAAACCGGTTACGAGACGAGGGTCGCGGCCCGGCGCACGCGCCCGGCCGGGCTCGTAGGGTTCCCGGGCCATGTCCGACGCCGACCTCATGTTCCGCCCCGTCGACGAGCTCGCCGCGCTCGTGCGGCGCGGGGAGCTGGCCGCCCGCGAGCTCGTCGAGGCGTCGCTGCGACGGATCGAGGCGCTCGACGCGCAGCTGGGCGCGTTCGTCGACGTCGACGGGGACCGCGCGCTCGCGGAGGCCGACGCGATCGGCCCGGGCGACCCGCGGCCGTTCGCCGGCGTCCCGATCGCGATCAAGAACAACCGCGCCGTCCGCGGCTGGCGACTGACGCTCGCCTGCGACCTCGCCGGCGACCACGTGCCGGACGTCGTCAGCCACGTCGTGCGGCGGCTGAAGGACGCCGGGTTCGTCGTCGTCGGGACGACGAACCTGCCCGAGTACGGCATCCAGCCGGTGACCGAGCCGCGCCGCTTCCCGCCGGCCCGCAACCCGTGGGACCCGCAGCGCACGCCCGGCGGCTCGTCGGGCGGCTCGGCCGCCGCGGTCGCCGCCGGCCTCGTGCCGGTCGCCCACGCCAACGACGGCGGCGGCTCGACGCGGATCCCGGCCGCCTGCTGCGGGCTCGTCGGGCTCAAGCCGGCGCGCGGACGGATCTCGCTCGGCCCCGAGCTCGGCGACCACCCGCTCGTCCAGGACGGCGTCCTCACCCGCACCGTCGCCGAGACCGCGCGGCTGCTCGACGTCCTCGCCGGGATGGAGGTCGGCGACGCGACGTGGGCGCCGCCGCCGGCGGCGCCGTTCGCGGCCGCGGTCGAGCGCGACCCGGCGCGGCTGCGCGTCGGGGTCGCGGTGAACCCGCCGCTGCCCGACGCCGGGGTCGACCCGATCGCGCTGGCGGCGGTGCGCGACGCGGCGGAGCTGCTGGCCGAGCTCGGCCACGAGGTCGAGGAGATCGAGCCGAGCTGGGCGAACCCGGCGCTGCTCGGCCTCTTCTCGACCGCGTTCATGACCGCGATCGCGACGTCGATCGGCTGGACCGCCCTCCTGGCCGGACGCGAGCCGCGCCGCGAGGACATGCAGGCGATGAGCTGGGCGATCTGGGAGCAGGCGCGCCGCTGGACCGCGGTCGATCACGCGGCCGCCACCGCGCAGCTGCAGGGGACGATGCGCGCGCTGCTCGTCGAGCTCGACCCGTGGGACGTCATCCTCACCCCGGCGCTGGCCCAGCGGCCACTGCCGATCGGCGCGCTCGACAGCGACGACGACGAGGACCCGCTGGCCGCGTTCGCGGGCGGCGCGCGCTTCACCCCGTTCACCGCCGGGGCGAACGCCTCCGGCCAGCCGGCGATCGCGCTGCCGCTCGCGCACGGCCCGGACGGGCTGCCAATCGGCGTCCAGCTCGTCGGGCGCCCGGCCCGCGAGGACGTCCTCCTCGCGCTCGGCGCCCAGATCGAGCGGGCGCGGCCGTGGGCGGACCGGCGGCCGCCGCTGGCGCAGGCCTAGC
>JADGIB010000121.1 GCA_019683665.1 Solirubrobacteraceae bacterium | reverse complement strand
GGCGGCCCGCGCCCGCGCCCGCCTGCGCGCGCGGGGCGGCGCCGACGCCGCCGCCTGGACGTCCGGCCCGGACCCGGGCCCCGGCGGCGACCGCGCGTCCGCCGGCGACCGCGTCCGCCTGCCGCTCCCGCTGCCCGGCGACGACGACGCCGCGATCGTCCTGCGCCGGGCGCAGCCCCCGTTCGACGAGCGCGAGCGGGCGCTGCTGGAGCTGCTGCGCCCGTCGCTGCTCGCCGCGCTGCGGCGCGTCGCCGGGCGGGAGGCGCTCGCCGCCCTGCGCCTCACCCGCCGCGAGCGCGAGGTGCTCGCGCGCGTCGAGGCCGGCGACGCGAACGCGGCGATCGCCCGCCGCCTGGGGATGCGCCCGCGCACCGTCGACAAGCACCTCGAGCACGCCTACGCGAAGCTCGGCGTCGCGTCGCGCACCGCGGCCGCCGCGCGCCGACGTGAGATCACGCATTGACGGCGCCCGCGGGGATGCGGTGGGGTCGGAGGCCAGGACGGCCACCACGACGGGGGAGCAGCCATGGCCACGACCATCGACGAGGCACGCGTCGAGCAGTTCATGGGACGGATCGTCGTCGACCTCGGCGCGGCGATCACGGCGCCGCTGGTGATGCTCGGCGAGCAGCTCGGGCTGTATCGGGCGATGGCCCACGCCGGCCCCCTGACGAGCGCCGAGATCGCCGAGCGCGCCGGGGTGCGCGAGCGCTACGTGCGCGAGTGGCTGGCCAACCAGGCCGCCAGCGGCTACGTCGAGCACGACCCGGCGACCGACCGCTACACGCTGCCCGACGAGCACGCGCTCGCGCTCGCCGACGAGGACAGCCCGCTCTACGTCCTCGGCGCCTACGGGATCCTCGCCTCGGTGTGGGCCGACGAGGAGCGGATCGCCGAGCGCTTCCGCCACGGCGAGGGCTTCGGCTGGCACGAGCACGACCCGCGCCTGTTCGCCGGCACCGAGCGGTTCTTCCGCCCCGGCTACCGCGCCCACCTCGTGGCCGACTGGATCCCGGCCTTCGACGGGCTGCAGGAGCGGCTGCGCGAGGGCGCGACCGCCGTCGACGTCGGCTGCGGCCACGGCGCCTCGACGGTCATCATGGCCCAGGCGTTCCCGCGCTCGCGGTTCCTCGGCGTCGACTCCCACGAGGGCTCGATCGCCCGCGCCCGCGAGATCGCCCGCGACGCCGGCCTGGAGGACCGGGTGCGCTTCGAGGTCGCCGCCGCCGACGCCTACCCGGGCGACGGCTACGACCTCGTCTGCCACTTCGACTGCCTGCACGACATGGGCGACCCGGTCGGCGCCGCCCGCCACGCGCGCGAGACGCTGCGGCCCGACGGCTGGTGGATGCTCGTCGAGCCGTACGCGGGCAACTCGCTCGAGGAGAACCTCAACCCGGTCGGGCGGCTGTTCTACGCGGCCTCGACGGTGATCTGCACGCCGTCGTCGCTGGCCCAGGACGTCGCGCTCGGGCTCGGCGCCCAGGCGGGCGAGGCGCGCCTGGCCGCGGTCGCCGCGGAGGCCGGCTTCCGCCGCTTCCGGCGGGCGACCGAGACCCCGTTCAACCTCGTCCTGGAGGGGCGCCCCTGAGCGGCGCCCCGTCAGCCCTGCCCGCGCGCCCGCCGCATCGCGGCGAGCAGCAGCTTGCTGTGCATGGCGCCGATCAGCTCGCGCAGCGGCTCGGCGCCGGAGGCGATGATCTCGGCCGCGCGCTCCACCTCCACCTCGCCCGCGAGGCGCTCCAGAAGCGTGCGGACCTCCTCCTCGACGAGCGGCTCGAGCGCCTCCTTGTAGCGGAGCGTGTCGTAGACGGTGAAGCCGAGCGCCTCGTCGTAGCCGCCGGCGCGGAAGCGGGAGATCGCGGCGATGATCGCGACGTCGTCGCGGTCGTAGCCGCGGGGGCCGGGCGACAGGACGCCGATCTCCTCGAGGCGGTCGAGGACGACGTCGGGCACGTCGTAGCGGCGGCGCGCCTCGGCCCGCGACATCCGCTCGCGGTCGGCGTCGCGGGTGGCCCGCTCGATGATGCGGTCCTCGAGCTCGATGAGCCGGGCGGCCCGCTGCGGGTCGTCGCCGATCACCCGCTTGATGACCTTCAGCGGCATGAAGCGCTCCTCCTGGAGGCGCTTGATGAGCCTGATGCGGTCGACGAGCTCCGGCGGGTACCAGGCCATGTTGCGCGACGTGCGCACGATCTCGCGGCCGTCCCCGAGGAGGCCCTCGCGCAGGTAGTGCTTGATCGTGGCGGCGCTCACCCCGGAGCGCTCCGCCAGCTCGCTCATCTTCAGGAGGCCGTCGGCGTTCACGCGCGGAAGCTGGGCTGGGTCGGATCGGCGCCCGGCGGGCCGGTGACGGCCCCAGACGCCATGAGCGCGGCGATCTCCGCCTCACCGTAGCCGGCCTCGGCCAGCACCTCGGCGGTGTGCTCCCCCAGCGCCGGTCCGGGCCGCCGGTGCGGGTCGCCGGGCGTGCGCGACAGCCGCACCGGGACGCCGAGCGCGCGCAGCGGCCCCGGCGCGCCGGGCTGGTCGACCTCGACGACCATCCCGCGGGCGCGCACGTGCTCGGACGCGAGCGCCTCATCGAGGGTGAGCACCGGCTCCAGGCAGCACTCGTGCTCGGCCGCGAACGCGGCCCACTCGGCCCGGGTGCGGGCGGCGAAGATCGCCTCGACCTCGCGGTGCGCGTCGCTGCCGGGCGGGTCGAACTGGTGGTCGACGAGGTCCTCGCGCCCGACCCCGCGGCACCACGCGGCCCAGAACTTCGGCTCCAGCGCCCCGAGCGTCACCCACCCGTCGGCGGCCGCGTAGGGCCGGTAGCAGACGATCCCGCCGCCGAGCTCGAGGGCGCCGCGGCGCGGGGGCGCGGCGCCGGCGAACACGCGCGCGGCGAGCATCGCCGTCCACGACAGCGCCCCGTCGGTCATCGACACGTCGACGAGCTGGCCCTCGCCGGAGCGGTCGCGCTCGCGCAGCGCGGCGAGGATCGCGAACGCGGCCATGAGCGCGCCGCCGCCGAGGTCGGCGATCTGGCCGGCGGGCTGGACCGGCGGCCCGTCCGCCTCGCCGGTGAGGTCGAGCAGGCCGGCGAGCCCGAGGTAGTTGAGGTCGTGGCCGGGCCGGTCGCGCCACGGGCCGTCCTGGCCGAAGCCGGTGATCGCGCAGTGGACGAGCCGGGGGTTCTCGGCGCGCAGCCGCTCGTAGCCGACGCCGAGGCGGTCCATGACTCCGGGGCGGAACGACTCGAGCAGGACGTCGGCGTCGCGGACGAGGCGCAGCAGCACCTCGCGCCCGGCCTCGGTCTTGAGGTCGATGCGGATCGAGCGCTTGTTGCGGTTCAGCGCGAGGAAGAACGCGCCGGCGGCCGAGGCCTCGACGCCCTCGAACCGCGGCGGCGCCCAGCGCGCGTAGTCGCCGGCGCCGGTGTCCTCGACCTTGACGACGTCGGCGCCGAAGTCGGCGAGCAGCAGCGAGCAGAACGGCCCGGGCAGCAGCCGCGAGAGGTCGAGGACGCGCAGGCCGTGCAGCGGCAGGCGGTCGCTCACGCGGCCACCCGCTCGGGCAGGCCGAGCATCGCGCGCGCCTCGTCGACGGTCGCGGGCCGCCGGCCGACGTCCTCGGTCATCTGGCGGGCCTTCGCGACGAGCTCGCCGTTCGAGCGCGCCATCGTCCCGTCGGGCAGGTAGAAGTTGTCCTCCAGGCCGACGCGGACCGAGCCGCCGAGCGTGAGCGCGGCGGCGACGAGCAGCCACTGGCGGCGGCTGATCCCGATGACGCCCCAGTGCGAGCCCTCGGGCACGTTGTCGGCCATCGCGGCGAGGTTGCGCGCGGTCGGCGGCACGCCGCCGACGATCCCCATGACCGCGCTGACGTGCAGCGGCGGCGTCAGGACCCCCATGTCGACGAGCGGGGCGAGCGAGCCGACGTGGCCGACGTCGAAGCACTCGTGCTCGGGCTTGATGCCGAGCTCGTTCATCGCGGTCAGCAGCGCGATGATCTCGTCGAACGGGTTGGCGAACACGGTCTGGAAGACGAAGTCCCTGCGCCGCGACGAGTACTTGGCGTAGTTCATCGAGCCCATGTTCAGCGCGGCGACGTCGGGGCGGACCTCGCGCAGGTAGGCGACGCGCTTCTCGACCGGGACCCCGATCGCGCCGGTCGAGAGGTTGATGATCGCCGCGTCGCCGATCTCGGCCTTGATCGCCTCGGTGATCGCGCGGAAGTCCTCGACCTCGAAGCTCGGCGTGCCGTCGGGCCGGCGGGCGTGGATGTGGATCATCACGCCGCCCTCGTCGACGATCCGGCGGGCCTCGGCCGCGTACTCCCGCGGGGTGTAGGGGATCGCCGGGCACTGGGCGCGGTCGGCGATGACGCCGGAGATGGCGCAGGTGAGGATGACCGGGTCGTCGAGGCTCACGGGCGGGCGTCCTTCGTGGGAAGTGGGAAGTCCTACTGCTCACTTTCGCGGCTGGGCGCCGGCCGGTCAAGCGACGGCCGGGCCGGCGCATGGCCGCGGCGCCGTCCGGGTAGGGCGGGCGCGAGCGACGCGAGGCCCACGGGAGACGCGCCGCCCGCCGAAGGCCAGCAGGAACGGTCGGTGATCCGCAGCGGCGCGCGGACCTGGGCCTCTGGCAGGACGAGACTCACCGAGGAGGACCATGACCGAGACCGGCCACCCGACCGAGCCGCGCGACGACGAGCCGGCCCAGCTCGTCGACCGCGTCCGGCGCGAGATGGCCCGCCGGCGCGCCCTGGCGGAGGCGATCCGCGGCCGCAAGGGGTCGCGCCCGCCGATCCCGCCGCGCGCGTTCCTGCCGCCGCGGCGCGGGGCCTGACGCCCGCTACACCGGGACGACGCCGTTGCGCTTCCAGGGGCGCTCGACGTGCTTGCGCTCGGCCATCTCCAGCGCGCGGATGATGGTCGGGCGCGTCTCGCGCGGGTCGATGACGTCGTCGATCATCGCGTTGCGGGCCGGGATGTACACGTCGATGATCCTGCGGTACTCGTCGATGAGCTGCCGGCGCATCGCCTCCGGGTCCTCGGCCGCCTCGACCTGCTTGCGGAAGACGATCTCGACGGCGCCCTCCGCCCCCATGACGCTGATCTCGGCCGTCGGCCAGGCGACGATCAGGTCGGGCTCGTAGGCGCGGCCGTTCATGACGTAGTAGCCGGCGCCGTAGGCCTTGCGCAGCACGACGGTGACCTTCGGCACGGTCGCGTTGGCGACCGCGTAGAGCATCTTCGCGCCGTGGCGGATGATCCCCGCCTCCTCGACCTTCGTGCCGACCATGAACCCGGGCACGTCCATGAGGAAGACGAGCGGGATCCCGAACGCGTTGCAGAGGTTCACGAACCGCGCCGCCTTGTCGGCCGAGTCGTTGTCGAGGATGCCGCCGAGCTGCTTGGGCTGGTTGGCCACGATCCCGACCGGCCGCCCGCCCATCCGGGCCAGGCAGGTGATGATCGTCTTCGCCCACTGCGGCTTGAGGTCCATCCACTCGCCGTGGTCGACGATCCGCCGGATGACCTCGTACATGTCGTAGGGCTTGCGGTTGGACTCCGGCAGGACGTCGAGCAGCCCCTCGTCCATCCGGTCGACCGGGTCGTCGCACGGGCGCACCGGCGGCGGCTCCTGGTTGTGGGACGGGAAGAACGACAGGTAGCGCCTGATCGCCGCGATGCACTCCTCGTCGGAGCCGACCTCGAGGTCGCCCACCCCGGACCTGCGGCAGTGCACGCGCGAGCCGCCGAGCTCCTCCTGGGTGACGTCCTCGCCGATCGCGGCGCGCACGAGGTGCGGGCCGGCGAGCGCCATCGAGCCGCGGCCCCTGACCATCGGGACGAAGTCGGCCAGCCCGGGGATGTAGGCGGTGCCGGCCGCGCACGGGCCCATGAGCGCGGCGACCTGCGGGATGACGCCGGAGGCGATGACCTCCTCGCGGAACAGGTCGCCGGAGCCGGCGAACAGCGAGCCGACCGCCTCCTGGATGCGGGCGCCGGCGCTGTCGAGCAGCCACACCATCGGCATCCGCTTCGTCAGCGCGATCTCGCGCAGGCGCGAGACCTTCAGCTCGCCGGTCATGCCCATCGAGCCCGCCATGACCGTGAAGTCGTAGGCGGCGACGGCGACCATCCGCCCGTCGACCTTCCCGTAGCCGGTGACGACGCCGTCGGCGGGCGCCTCGCGGCCCTCGAGGCCGCGGACCGAGTAGTGGATGCCGCCGTGCAGGCCGATCTCGGTGAACGTGCCCTCGTCGATGAGGAGGCCGATCCGCTCGCGGGCGGTCAGCGCGCCCTTCTCGTGCTGGCGGGCGATCTTCTCCTCGCCGCCGCCGAGGCGGGCCTTCGCGCGGCGCTCGGCGAGGTCCTCGACGAGCGGGCGCAGGATCGAGGTGGTGGTCTCGGTGTCGCTCACAGGAGGGGCTCCACGATGCGATGGGGGGATCTCGAACGGGTCGGGGACGGCGGTCAGCGGCCCTTCCACACCGGCTCCCGCTTCTGGAAGAAGGCGGTGGCGCCCTCGACGATGTCCTCGGTCGACTGGGCGATCGTCAGCTGCCCGCGCAGGTACTCGAGCGCGTCGGCGAACGGCATGTCCATCTGGCGGTACATCGCCTCCTTGCCGAGCCGCATGATCAGCGGCGACTTCGCGGCGAGCCTTCGCGCCCAGGCGTCGACGGCGGCGTCGAGCTCGGCGTCGGGCACGACCCTGTTGACGATCCCGATCCGCTCGGCCTCGCGCGCGTCGATCCGCTCGCCGAGCAGGAGCAGCTCGTTCGTCTTCTTGCGCCCGACGTTGCGGTAGATGAGCGCCATGATCATGAACGGGAACGCCCCGACGTCGATCTCGGGCGTCCCGAAGCTCGCGCTCTCCCCGGCGACGATGAGGTCGCAGGCGAGCGCCAGCCCGAGCGCGCCGGCGAGGACGTGCCCGCCGGCCTTGACGATCGACGGCTTGCCGAGCCGGCCGATGAGCTGGAACAGCTCGACGAACCGGCCGCTCGCGTCGTGCTTGCGGACGAGCGGCACGTCGGCGCCGAACCCGCCGAGGTTCGCGCCGCTGGAGAACGTCCGCTCGTGGCTGGAGGCCAGCACGACGCAGCGGACCTCGTCGTCGTCACGCGCGCGGCGGAAGGCCGCCAGCAGCGCGTCGAGCAGCTCGACCGAGAGGGCGTTGCGCGTGGCGGGATCGTCGAGCGTGATCGTCGCCACGCCCTCGGCCGCCTCGTAGAGCACCTTGGCCACGGCGGCATCCTACGGCCTGCGCCGGTTCGTGGAAAGTAGGAAGTCCTACTGTTCACTTTCGCCGCCGTTGCCGGTACCGTCCGCCCATGGCCGCGTCCGACACCGTCCTCAAGCCCGACTTCGAGGCTCCCCGCCGGCACTTCATCTTCAGCGACGAGCACGAGCAGCTGCGCGAGTCGATCCGCGCGTTCGCGATCAGGGAGCTCGCGCCGCACGCCGACGAGTGGGAGGAGACGACCTTCCCCGACTGGGTGTTCCGGCGGATGGGCGAGCTCGGGTTCCTCGGCCTCGACAAGCCCGAGGAGTACGGCGGCCAGGGCGGCGACTACTACACGTCGCTCGTCCTCGCCGAGGAGCTCGTACACGCGAACTCGGGCGGCCTGGCGATGGGGATCGCCGTCCACACCGACATGGCGATGCCGCCGATCCTCGCCTTCGGCACCGAGGAGCAGAAGCGCGAGTGGGTCGTCCCGGCGATCAGGGGCGAGAAGATCCTCTGCCTCGGGATCACCGAGCCGGACGCGGGCTCCGACGTCGCCGGCATCAGGACCCGCGCCGTCCGCGACGGCGACGAGTACGTCATCAACGGGTCGAAGACGTACATCACCAACGGCCACCGCGCCGACGCCATCGTCCTCGTGACGAGGACCGACCCGGACGCCGGCTACGACGGGTTCACGCTCTTCCTCGTGCCGATGGACCTGCCGGGCGTGATCCGCGAGAAGCGCCTGGAGAAGCTCGGCATGCACGCCTCCGACACGGCGCTGCTCGCCTTCCAGGACGTGCGGGTGCCGGCGAGCGCGGTCCTCGGCGAGGTCGGCAAGGGCTTCTACCACATCATGTGGGAGCTCCAGGGCGAGCGGCTCATCGGCGCCGCCGGCTGCGTCGCCGGCGCCCAGCGCTGCTTCGCCCTCACGCTCGCCTACGCGAAGGAGCGCGTCGCGTTCGGGCGCCCGATCGGGAGGTTCCAGGTCATCCGCCACAAGTTCGCCGAGATGGCGACGAAGATCGAGAGCGCCCGCCAGATGGTCTACACGACGGCCTGGCGCTTCGCGAACGGCGAGTACCCGGTGCGCGAGATCTCGATGGCGAAGCTCCACGCGGCCCGCGTCGCCGTCGAGGTCGCCGACGAGTGCATCCAGATCCACGGCGGCGCCGGCTACATGCGGGAGTACGGCGTCGAGCGCATCTGGCGCGACATGCGCCTGAACCGCATCGGCGCCGGCACGGACGAGATCATGCTCGACGTGATCGGGCGCTCGTACGGGCTGTAGCGGCGCGGGGCGCGGCCCGTTCCTGGCACGTCGGCGCTGCGTCCGCTCTACGATTCCAGGCCGTTCAGGCCCACGCGCCGAGTCAGGAGAGCCCGCCCATGCATCACGGATGGCGCGTCGCCCTCGCGGCGATCGCGACCCTCGCCGCGACGCTCGCGATCGCGCAGAGCGCCGCCGGCGCCGTCGTCGTCAGCCCCTCGACGCTGACGTTCCCCGACACGCTGGTCGGCGAGGAGTCCTCGCAGACGGTGACCTTCACGAACACCGGCCCGGGAGGGGCGTTGCTGTCCCTGTTCGGGGTCACCTTCGACAGCGACTTCCGGCTCGGCGGCGGCAACTGCCCCATCCTCCCCTCCGTGTTCCCGAGCGGCGCGAGCTGCGAGTACGCGCTGCGGTTCGTGCCGTCCTCCCGCGGGCCGAAGACGGCGACCTTCGTCTGGGCCACGAGCGGCGCGGCGGAGATGGGCACGGTGGAGCTGGAGGGTCTCGGCCTCCAGCCGCCGACGGTGGGCTTCGGGCCGGCCCCGGCGTTCCCCGACCAGCGGATCGACGCCGCGGGCCCGGCCCGGACGGTGACCGTGACCAACACCGGCGATCTCCCGCTGGACGTCTCCGACGTCTCGCTCACCGGCCCCGACGCGGCGGCCTTCGAGCTGCTGAGCGAGGACTGCACCGCGACGACGATCGCCCCCGCCGCCACCTGCGACGTCACGCTGCGCTTCGCGCCGGCCGCCGCCGGCGCCAGGACCGCCGCGCTGCGGCTGGCCGGCAACTCGCCCGCCGGCCCCAGCGACCTGGCCCTGTCGGCGACCGGCCTCACCCCGCCCCAGGTGGAGCTCGGGCCCGCGCCGAGCTTCCCGCTGCAGGTCCCCGGCACGACCGGCCCCGGCCGGACCGTCACGGTGACCAACACCGGCCAGGCGCCGCTGACCGTCACCGCGGTCAGCCTGACCGGCCCCGACGCCGGCGACTTCACCCTCGCCGCCCAGACCTGCACCGCCGGGCCGATCGCCGCCGGCGGCAGCTGCGAGGCGACGATCCGCTTCGCCCCCACCGGCCTCGGCGCCAGGGCCGCCGCCCTGCGCGTGGCCAGCGACGCCCCGTCGGCCACCGACGAGCTCGCCCTGGCGGCCACCGCCGTCCCGCACGTCGTCCCCGCGCCCGTGCTCGTCGCCCTCGCCCCCGGCCACGGCGCCCCCGGCACCCTGGTCACGCTCGAGGGCGCCTGGCTGGGCACCGCCACCCACGTCCGCTTCGGCGACGCCGAGGCGGAGCCGATCGAGCCGCTGGCCTTCGACCGCCTCACCGCCGTCGTCCCCGACGGCACCCCCGGCCGCACCGTCGAGGTGCGCGTCCACGGCCCCGGCGGCACCAGCGAGCCGCTCCCGTTCACCTACGACCCCGCCCCCCAGGCGGCCGCGTCCACCGGCCCGCGCCCCGCCGCGCGCCGCTGCGT
>JADGIB010000120.1 GCA_019683665.1 Solirubrobacteraceae bacterium | reverse complement strand
CCGGCGGCCGCGGCAGATGTTTATAACAGCCCGGGGGGGGGGTGCCGGCCCCGTCGGCGGCGCGCAGCTCGATCGCGCCCGGGCGGGCGCGGGCGACCAGCCGCGCCGGCAGCCCGGCGTCGTGCAGGAGCTCCTCGGGCAGGCGCAGCCAGCCGCCACGGCCGACCACGATCGCCTCCTCGCCCAGCGCGCCGGCCTCGCCGCTGATGCGCCCGTCGCGCAGGCGCACGGTGCGGTCGGCGCGGGCGCAGGCGGCCGGGTCGTGGCTGACGACGACGACCGTGGTGCCCTCGTCGCGGGCGAGCGCGGCGATCAGGTCGTAGACCGCGGCCGCGCTCGCGGCGTCGAGCTCGCCGCCCGGCTCGTCGGCGAGCAGCAGCCCGGGCCGGTGCGCGACGGCCGCGCACACCGCCACGCGCTGGCGCTCGCCGCCCGACAGCTCGTGCGGGTGGGCGTCGGCGCGATCGGCCAGGCCGACGCGCTCCAGCAGCTCGCCGGCGCGCCGCGCGCGCTCGCGGCGGGCGGCGCCCCGCAGCGCCAGCGGCAGCGCGACCGCGTCGCGGCAGCGCAGCGACGGCGGCAGCGAGCGGTCGTGGTGCTGGTCGACGAGCCCGACGTGCGCCTGGCGGAACGCGGCCCGCCGGCGCGCCGGCAGGCGGCCCAGGTCCGCGCCCAGCACGCGGACGGCGCCGGCCGACGGCGGCTCCAGGCCGGCCAGCACGCGCAGCAGCGTCGACTTGCCCGCGCCGCTGGGGCCGAGCACGACGAGGCGCTCGCCCGCCGCGACGCTCAGCGTCAGGCCCTGCAGCGCCGCGGCGTCGCCCTCGACGGTGCGGTGCACGCGGAACAGGTCGCGCAGCGCGATCGCCTCCCCGCTCACGGCGCCACGCTCCGGGGCCGGCGGGGCACGGGACCGGAGAACGCGCGCGCCAGCGCGACCGCGACCACCGCGGCGGCCAGCAGCGCGCCGGCGGCCAGGCCGGCGCCCCAGCGCGTCCACGGCAGGACCGCGGTGAGCGGCGGGACCGGCACGCTCGTGGCGGCGGTGGCCTGCACGGTCTCGGCGACGAGAGCGCTCAGCAGCGCGCCGAGCGCGACGCCGCCCAGCGCGCCGAGCGCGGCCAGCAGCATCGCGCGCAGCCACAGCACCGCGCGCAGCGTCCGCGGCAGGGCGCCCTGCGCCTCGAGGTCGTAGAGCTCGGCGCCCTCGTCGCGCACCGCGACCGCGGTGGCCAGCAGCAGGCCGCCCACGGCGAGCAGGCCGCCGGCGATCGCGGCCGCGGCGAGCACGCCGAGCAGCTCGCGCGCGAGCGGGTCGCCGCGCAGCTGCGCCTCGACCGCGCGGCGGGAGGTCACGGTCAGCCCGGACAGCCGCGGGCGGTCCAGCGCCGCGTCGAGGCGGCGCTCCTGGCCGGGCGTCAGCGCCAGCCACAGCTCGCTCGTCGCGCCGGCGCCGGGGCGGGCCGTGTCGAGCGCGGCCGCCAGCCGGGCGCGGTCGGCGACGACGAATCCGGCGGCGGCGGGGTCGACGCCCGGCAGGCGCGCGAGCGAGCCGACGACGCGGCCGGTCAGCGGCACGCCGTCCACGCGCAGCGGCAGGCCTCCGCGCGGCCCGGCCGCCGCGGCGGTCGCGCGGTCCGCGATCACGGGGATCGGGAGCCCGGCCGCCGATCCGGGCGGGCGCAGGACCGCGGCGCCCGGCCGGTCGAACGCGTACGGCACGCGCAGGCCGGGACCGACGTGCCGCGGCGCTCGCAGCGCGCCGCCGGCGGTCCAGCCGTCCCAGGCGAGGTGCGCGCCGCCGGCCCGCAGCGCGCCCAGCGA
The DNA here is from genome assembly GCA_019683665.1 of Solirubrobacteraceae bacterium. Taxonomy (GTDB): domain Bacteria; phylum Actinomycetota; class Thermoleophilia; order Solirubrobacterales; family Solirubrobacteraceae; genus Capillimicrobium. The sequence goes on along the minus strand of JADGIB010000120.1, from coordinate 8,251 downwards.
CAGCCGGCCTGCGACGACGTCGGCGCCGGTGCCGCCCTCGGCCCGCTGGTGGCCGGCGGTGGCCAGGAGGCCTGCGTCGGCGGTGGCCTCGAGCGCGACGATGCGCCCGCCGCGCGCCACGCGCGGGACCGGCGCCGCCAGCCGCTCCGGCGTCGGTCCGGCGCGGCCCAGCCGGATCGCGACCAGCGCGCCGTCGCGGGCGCGCACGTGGAGCGTGAGGTCGAGCGCGTCGCCGCGCGTGCTCGCGGGCAGCGCGACCGCCGCGGCGCGACGCGGGATCCGGACCGGCCGCGTCCCGCCGTTGCCGTCGCCGGCGGACGCGAGGCGCGCGGCCAGCGTGGGCGCCGGCGCGCGCGCCCGTCCGGTCCCACCCGCGCAGCTCGCCCAGGCCGCGGGCGGGGACCCCGAGCACCGGCAGCGTGACGCGCGTGGCGCCGCGCGGCACCGAGCCGCTCTGGCGCACGACGGGCAGCACCCGCGCGCCGCCGGCGAGCTCCCGCCACCGGCTCGGGCCGGCCAGCCGCGTGGGGGAGACGAAGTCGGAGCCGGCGGCGATCGTCACGTCGAGGGGGACGCGGAAGGCCGCCTCGTCGCGCTGGCCGGCCTCGAGCGTCGCGCGGTAGCCGGCGGCGAACATCGCCAGGCCGCCGCACACGGCGACGAATGCGACCGTGAGCGCCGCCTGGCGCGGCGAGCGGGCCACGCCGAGTGCGGCAGTGCGCAGGAGCGCGGGCGCGGGCCGCGCCGCGCGGCCGAGCCCCCGCAGCACGGGCGGGGCGAGGCGCACGAGCGCGAGCCCGAATGCGAGACCGGCCAGGGCGGGCAGGAGCGCGGCGACCGGGTCCGCGCCCCGGGCCAGCGTGCCCGCGTCGACGTCGCCGCGGGCCAGCGCCAGCGCGAGCGCGGCCACGGCGCCGATGGCGATCGCGTCGCCGATCCGCCCGGCCGCGCGCCCGCGCACCGCCGCTCCGGCGGCCAGCAGGAGCGTCGCCGCCAGCCAGCAGGCGACGGCGGCGGCCAGGGCGGTGGGCGTCAGCAGCGCGTGGGTCGTGAGCGCGCCGGCGTCGAGGCCAGCGCCGCGGGCGCGCAGCCACGTGACGGCGATCCCGGCCGCGGCGCCGACGACCACCCCCGCGGCGGCCGGACCGGCCGCCTCGGCCAGCCCGAGCAGCGCGAGCTGCCAGCGGCGTGCGCCGCGGCGCTCCAGGCGCTGCTGCTCGGCGGCGAGGTCGCGGCCCAGCGCGCCCGCGGCCACGACGGCGAACGCGACCAGCAGCGCGGCGGCGGCCGCGGCGACGAGGCCGACCCGCTCGCGGGCGGTCTCCGCCCGGGCCCGGGCGGCGTCGAGGCCCCGCAGCGGCGCGTCGACCGTCCAGCCGCCGGTCGCCTCCAGTCCCGCGCGCAGGCGCGCCACCCGCGCCGCGGCCGCGTCGAGGTCCCACGAGGCGATCCCGGCCAGGCCGAGCGGGGCGCTCCACGCGTGCGTGCGCGACACGGCGGCCAGCGCGGGCAGGCGCTCGAGGCCGGCCGGGTCGGCGCCGACGAGCAACGGGGCCTCGCCCGGCGTCTCGGGCCCGCCGGCCGCGGCTCCGGGGCGCGGCCGGAAGCCAAGCGGGATCGCCGAGGTCAGCCGCGCGCGCCCGACGATCTCGACCTGGCCTTCGGCGCCGGGCACGCCGGCCAGCGGCGGCCCGCCGACCTGCACGACCTCGCAGCGGGCGGGCGCGCACGCGCGCGGCAGGCGTCCCGCGACGAGGCGCAGCCAGCGGCCGGCGGGGGCGATCGCGGCGACCTGAGCCGGGGTCCCGTCCGGGCCGAGGCGCACCGGCCGCAGCAGGACGGCGCGCGTCACCGGCTTGCCGGCCGTGGCGGCCAGCGCCCGGTCCGCCGCCTACGCCTCGGACGCGGGCAGCCGGCCCGTCCAGGCGAGCGCGACCCGCTGGTCGGCGGCGGGGAGGCCGGCCAGCACGCGCTCGGCGGCCCGCTCGCCGGCGATCGCGCCGCCGCCCGCGGCGACCGCCAGCAGCGCGACCGCGGCCGCGACCCCGGCGGCCGCCAGCAGCGCCCGGCCGGGCGCGGCGCGGGCCCGCGCGAACGCGAGGGCCAGGACCGCCGTCGCGCTGCGCCCCCGCACGGCGCTCAGCCCTCCGAGCCGTGCGCGGCGATCGTCACCGGGCAGCGCCCCTCGTGGTGCCCGCACGCGTCGGGGTCGCACAGCCGGCAGATGCGCCACGCGTCGTCGCGCCCGCGCGTGATCCCGCCGAGCACGGCGCCCGCCAGCCGTCCCAGCTCGGCCCGGTCGTCGTCGTCCAGCGGCGCCAGCAGCTCCTCCAGCGCGGCCGCGCGGGCGTCGCGCACCCGCTCGGCGGCGGCGCGCCCGGCCGCGGTGAGCACGACGCTGCGCCGCCGTCCGTCCGCGCCCGGCTCGCGCCGGGCGAGCCCCGCCGCCTCGAGACGGTCGACGAGCCGCACGGCGCCCGACGGCGTCAGCGCGACGATCGCCCGCAGCGCGTCGATCGTGCAGCCGCCGGCGTACTCGTGCAGCGCCACGAGCGCCGCGGGTGCGGCCGCCCGCTTGCCCGCCGCGGTCTCCCCGGCGGCCTCGATCCGCTCCCCGACCGCCAGCGCCAGCGCCCCCAGCAGGTTCGCCGCCTGCACATGTGAGTCGCTCACATGTCGAACCGTACCGTCGATCGCGGGCGGGTGTTACGGTCCCCGCCGCCATGCGGGTCATCACGCTGTCCTTCCTCGCCGTCGCCGCCCTCGTCCTCGCCGCCGCGCCGGCCGACGCCGCCTCCCGCGGATGCGATCCGCTGGACCCGTCGGTCTGCCTGTACCCGTGGCCCAACGACCACTTCACCAAGCGCGACAAGGGGACGCCCACGGGCCGCCGCGTCGCCATCCGCCGGTCCGCGATGCCGCGCAACACGAAGGGCGTGCCGATCGACCCGACCGAGATCAACCGCAACGACGGCTTCAGCCCCGGCAACGCGATCATCACCCGCGTCCCGGGCCTCGACAGCCAGGCCGCGTTCGAGCGCACCGGCGCCGTGCCGATCACCGACATCGGCCGCTACGCCGACCGCCGGCAGCCGATCGTCGTCATCGACGCCGCCACCGGCGAGCGCCAGCCGATCTGGGCCGAGGTCGACGCCAACCCGCGCAACCGCCGCGACGTCACGCTGATCGTCCGCCCGGCCCGCAACCTGCTCGACGGCCACCGCTACGTCGTCGCGCTGCGCCACCTCAAGGACGCCCGCGGGCGGACGCTGAAGGCCCGCCGCGCGTTCCGGGTCTACCGCGACCGGCTGCCGTCGCGCAGCCGCGCCGTGAACGCCCGCCGCCCGCGCATGGAGCGGATCTTCCGCGACCTGCGGCGGGCCGGCATCCCGCGCCGCTCGCTCTACCTGGCCTGGGACTTCACCGTCGGCTCCGAGCAGTCGCTGACCGGCCGGATGCTCGCGATGCGCGACGACGCGTTCGCCCGCCTCGGCGACACGGACCTCGCCGACCTGCGCCCCGAGGGCCGCTCGCCCGCGTTCGCGATCGACGAGGTCCGCGACCTCCCCGTCGAGGAGGACCCCGACATCGCGCGCCAGGTCGCCGGCCGCGTCATCGTCCCCTGCTACCTCGACCGGCCCGGCTGCCCGCCCGGGTCCGGCTTCGCCTACGAGAGCCCGCGCTCGACGACCCCGATCATCCGGGCGACGAGCACGATCGAGGCCGAGTTCGTCTGCAACATCCCGCGCGTCGCCTTCGAGCGGCCCGCCCGGCCGGGCCTCTACGGGCACGGCCTGCTCGGGAGCCCGACCGAGATCGACCAGGTCCAGCTCAAGCGGCTCTCCCAGGAGCACGGGTTCGTCTTCTGCGCGACCCCCTGGAAGGGCATGGCCAACGAGGACATCCCGCACATCGCCGGCCTGCTCCAGGACCTGTCGCGCTTCTCGACCGTCCCCGACCGCATGCAGCAGGGGATGCTCGACGCGCTCTACCTGGGCCGCACGATGATCCGCCCCGACGGGCTCGTCGCGCACCCGGCCTTCCAGACCGCCGACGGGCGCCCGGTCATCGACGTCCCGCCCGGCCGGCTGTACTTCGACGGCAACAGCCAGGGCGGCATCGTCGGCGGCGCGCTGGCCGCGGTCGCGCCCGACTACGACCGCGCCGTGCTCGGCGTCCCGGGCATGAACTTCTCGACGCTCCTGCGCCGCTCGGTCGACTTCAACACGTACGCGCAGATCCTCTACCAGGCGTACCCGAACGAGCTCGAGCGGCCGCTGATCCTGTCGCTGCTGCAGCAGCTGTGGGATCGCGGCGAGGCCGACGGCTACGCCAACCACATGACGACCGACCCGCTGCCCAACACGCCGCAGCACCGCATCCTCATGCAGGTGGCGCTGGGCGACCACCAGGTGGCCAACGTCGCCGCCGACGTCGAGGCGCGCACGATCGGCGCCGCCACGAACGCCACGCCGGTCGCCGCCGGGCGCTTCCCCGACGCCGAGCCGCTGTGGGGCATCCCGCGCATCACCGCCTATCCGTACGACGGGTCGGCGATCGTCTACTTCGACAGCGGGACGCCGACCCCGCCGACGGCGAACGTCCCGCCGACCGCCGGCCAGGACCCGCACGAGACGCCGCGCAACGACGCCGCGGCGCGGCAGCAGAAGTCCGCGTTCCTGCAGATCGGCGGTCAGGTGATCGACGTGTGCGGCGGCGGGCCGTGCACGGCCGTCGACCCGTAGGCCTCGCCGGCTCTGCGCGGGGCTAGCATCGCGCAGCCATGGCCGAACGCCGGCTCCAGGGCCTTCAGCGCGTGCTGGGGGTCAACGCGCTGTTCTCGACCGCCTACGGCAACGTCGGGTCGTCGATCTACTACGCGCTCGGGCTCGTCGCCTCGTTCGCGCTGGGCCTGACGCCGGTCGTCTTCCTCATCACCGGCGTCATCTTCTTCTTCACCGCCGCCACGTACGCCGAGGGCACGTCGATGTTCCCCGAGGCGGGTGGCTCGTCGAGCTTCGCCCGGCGGGCGTTCAACGAGCTGTGGTCGTTCGTGGCCGCCTGGGGCCAGATGCTCAACTACACGATCACGATCGCGATCTCCGCGTTCTTCGTGCCCCACTACATCGGCGGGCTGTTCTGGGAGCCGCTGCGCCACGGGCCCGCGGACGTGATCTTCGCGATCGGGGTGATCGCGGTGCTCGCGCTGGTCAACGTGCGCGGCGTCCAGGAGTCCGCGCGCGTGAACGTCGTGCTGGCGATCGTCGACTTCCTCACCCAGCTGCTGCTCGTCGCCGTCGGCCTGCTGCTCGTGTTCTCGCCGCAGACGCTGATCGACAACATCCACCTGGGCGTCGCGCCGCCCTGGCAGGACTTCCTGCTGGCGATCCCGGTCGGCATGATCGCCTACACCGGGATCGAGACGATCTCGAACATGGCCGAGGAGGCGCGCGACGAGCGCCGCACGATCCCGGCCGCGATCAAGCGCGTCGTGATCGCGGTGTTCGTCATCTACGCCGCGCTGCCGATCGTCGCGCTGAGCGCGCTCCCGGTGGAGCGGACGGCCGACGGCGCGTACCGGACGCTGCTCGGCGTCGGCCAGGAGGACGGCGGCTACGCCGGCGACCCGGTCCTCGGCGTCGTCCGCCACCTCGAGCTCGGGCCGCTGCAGCACGCGGCCGAGGCCTACGTCGCCCTGCTCGCCGCGACGATCCTGCTCATCGCCGCCAACGCCGGGATCCTCGGCGTGTCGCGGCTCGTCTACTCGATGGGCATCCACCGCCAGGTCCCCGACGGGCTGCGGCGCCTGCACCCGCGCCACGGCACCCCGTGGGTCGGCATCCTCGTCTTCGCCGCCGTCGCCTGCCTGGCCGTCATCCCCGGCGAGGCCGCCTTCCTGGGCAACGTCTACGCGTTCGGGGCGATGCTGTCGTTCACGATCGCCCACGTCGCCGTGATCCGGCTGCGCCGGACGATGCCGGACGCGCCGCGCCCCTACCGCGGCCCGGGACGGATCGGGAGCCTGCCGCTGTTCGCCGTCCTCGGCGGGCTCGGCACCGGCCTCGCGTTCGTGACCGTGACCGTCATGCACGTCGAGGTCGCCGCCGCCGGCGTCGGCTGGCTGCTGCTCGGGGTCGGCGTCTACGTCGCCTACCGCCGCCGCCAGGGGCTCGACCTCACCTCGACGAAGCGCGTCGCGGTGCCGCACCCGGTCGTCGACCACGAGGTCGAGTACGACTCGATCCTCGTCGCCTTCGACGGGCTGCGCTACGACGAGACCGCGATCGGGACGGCGGCCCGGCTCGCGTCGCGCCGCCGGCGCGGCATCCACGTCCTCGTCACGATCCCGGTCCCGAGCTCGTCGCCGATCGACGCGGCGCTCCCCGACCAGGAGGCGCGGGCGCGCGAGCTCATCGAGCGGGCGCGGCTGCAGGCGGGGCGCCGCGTGACCGGCCACGCGGTGAGGGTGCGGGCCGGGCAGGCCGGCCGGGTCATCGTGAAGGAGGCGACGGCGATGCGGGCGCGGGCGATCGTCATGGGCCTCAGCGGGCGCGGCGGGGCGACGCTCTACAGCCGCACCGTCGAGACCGTGCTCGCGAACCGGCCGTGCCGGGTCATCATCGCGGCCGCCCCCGGCTCGGCGGGGCGGGTCGACCAGCTCCAGGCGGCGGCGCTGCTGGGATGAGCGGACGGGACCTGCACCGGGCGGCGACGGTGGCGCTGTCGCTGGCGATGCTCGCGATCGGCGTCGCGCTGATCGTGCGCACGCTCGTCGCCGGCGGCGGCGCCGGCGCGGTCGGGGTCGTCCTCGGCGTCCTGTTCGCGGCGGCCGGGGCCGGGCGGCTGTGGGTCATCCGGAGGGGGCGGCGGTGAGCGCCCGCGACGCCGAGCGCGGCGCGCTCGAGCGCGGGCACGAGCTGGCGCAGCGGTCGCTCGGCTCGCCGCGGCTGTTCGCGATCATCTACACCCCGATCGCCAGCGCGATCTACTTCTCGCTCGGCGTCGTCGCCTCGTTCGCGCTCGGGCTGACGCCGCTCGTCTTCCTCCTCGCCGGGCTCTACTTCGCGGTGACGGCGATGACGTACGTCGAGGGGGCGTCGCTGCACCAGGACCGCGGCGGCGCGACCGTCTTCGCGCGCTACGCGTTCGACGAGCTGACGAGCTTCGTCGCCGGCTGGGCCGTCCTGCTCGACTACGTGATCCTCATCGCCGTCTGCGCGCTGTCGGCGACGAGCTACCTCGGCGCGTTCTGGGGCGAGCTCGCCCACGGGCTGCCGGAGATCGCGGTCGCGTGCGCGGCGATCGCCTGGGTGGCCGCGCGCAACGTCCGCGGCTTCAGCGCCCGGCGCGCGAAGGGCGTCGTCGCGATCGTCGCCGCCGACCTCGTCCTCCAGGCGCTGCTCATCGCCGTCGGGCTGGCGCTCTTCTTCGACGCGGACCTGCTGACCGGCCAGATCGAGCTCGGCACGGCGCCGACGTGGGAGGACGTCGTGTTCGCGCTGACGATCGCGACGGTCGCCTTCACGAGCCTGGAGTCCGCGTCGGGGCTGGCCGGCGAGGTCGACGTCCGCCGGCGCGGGCTGCGGCGGCTCGTCGCGAGCGCGAGCGGCACGGTCACGCTCGTCTACGTCGGGATCGCGCTCGTCGCGGTGGCCGCGCTCCCGGTCGACGGCGGGACGACCGAGCTGGCGACCCGCCACGAGCTCGCGCCGGTGCTCGGGGTCGTCGAGCGCTTCGAGCCGGCCTGGCTGGCCGACGCGCTGCGCTCCGTCGTCGCGGTCGTCGCGACGGTGACGCTGATCGCGGCGGCCGAGGCGGCGATGCTCGGCCTGTCGCGGCTCGCCTACCAGCTCGGGACGAACCGCCAGATCCCGGGGCTCGTCGGGCGGCTGCACCCGACCCGCTCGACGCCGTACGTCGTCATCGCGATCGCCGCCGTCCTCGCCGCCGCGCTCGTCGTCCCGCGCGACCTCGAGTTCCTCGTCGGCATCTACGCGTTCGGCGCGACGCTCGCGTTCACGATCGCGCACCTGGCCGTCGTGCGGCTGCGCTTCACCGAGCCGCTGCGCAAGCGGCCGTACCGGATGCCGCTGACCGTCCGGCGGGTGCCGGTCCCGGCCGCGGTCGGCGCGGCGGTGTCGGCGGCGCTGTTCGCGACCGTCGTCGCGTTCCACGGCTCGGCCCGGTGGGTGGGGCTGGGGTGGATGGCGGCCGGGGTCGCCCTCTACGTCGCCTACCGGGCCGGCGCGGG
>JADGIB010000119.1 GCA_019683665.1 Solirubrobacteraceae bacterium | reverse complement strand
CGCCCCCCCCCCCCCCCCCCCCCCCCCCCCCCCCCCCCCCCCGGGGGGGGCCCCGGGCGCCGCGGGGGGCCCCCCTCGCTTGGGTGTCCGAACCATGGCCGGCGCCTGGAGGAGAGAGAACGGCGACCGACCGTCTTTCACCGCGTCCGCCGCAGCCCCGGGTCGGAGGGCGATATGGGCGGCGGACGCCCCGCATGATGCCCCAAGACCGGCGGGCCGCCCATCGACACGGTGGACAAACTCGCTTCGACCTGCGTCGAAACCGGGCGGTCGCCGAGCCCGGCGCGAACGCCTGAGGCCCGCCGACGGCCTCGGTCCCACGCCCCGAGCGGCCGGAACCGTGAGGAGCGAGCGCGTCGGCACGACTGACGCACGGACAGCGCCCGCACGCTCCGCCCCCGCCGCGCCGCCACTGCCCGCACTGCGGGGACCTGTCGCAGACCACCGCGTCGACGCGCCCGAGCCGGAGGACCGCCAGGACGTCCAGCACGAGGGGTTCCTCGACGACGAGCCCGGAACGCCTCGTGCCTCTCCCGCAACCGCGCAGGAGGCTCGTTCGGTGACGTCGTCCAGCGCTGCTTCGAGGACGGCCGGCCGAGCTCGAGGAACGCGTGCTGACGTCGGCCGCCCGTCGCTGGGCCGCACGCCGCTGCGGCCCAGCGGGGCCGCGGCATGCGGTGGCGCAGGCTCGAGCGGGCCTCCCCGAGGTCGGCGGCGCCCGACGGTCGCCATCGCCCGGCGCAGGCGATCCTCCAGCGGGCGGCGGGCCGAACGGGCGCGCGGCCCCGAAAACGGCGAAACCGCCGAGTCCGTCGGCGGTTTCGGAAGAGCGGGATACGGGAGTCGAACCCGTCTCTCGAGCTTGGGAAGCTCGCGTTCTACCGATGAACTAATCCCGCATCGGCGCGAGATGATAGCGACGTCACCACGGGATGCGTCAAGGACTAGCCTGGGGTCCGTGAAGCGCTCCGCGGTCCCGTTCGTCGCCATCCTGGCGGTGGCTGCGCTCGTCGGCCTGCTCGTCTACGGGGTGGCCGCCAACGGCGAGGACACGACGATCGACGAGGCGGTCGCCAAGCAGGAGTACCCGCAGGCGCCGTCGCTTCCGCTGCCGGTCCTCGGCGGCGACGGCGAGCGCTCCCCGGCCGACTACGCGGGCCAGGTCGTCGTCCTGAACTTCTGGGCGTCGTGGTGCGACCCGTGCCGCGACGAGGCGCCGGTGCTCGAGGCCGCGCAGAAGCGCCTGGAGGCGTCCGGCGACGGCACCGTCCTCGGCGTCACGTACCGCGACGCGACCTCGGACTCCCTGGCGTTCATGGAGGAGTACGGCCTCACGTACCCGTCGCTGCGCGACGTCGACGGCAGGCTCGCCGCGGAGTACGGCACCCGGGCGCTGCCCGAGACGTTCGTCATCGACCGCCGGGGCCGGATCGTCGCGGTGTCGCGCGGCACCGTCGACCAGGACTTCATCGACGCCGCGATCGACAAGGCGCTCGCGACATGACCGGCCCGCGCGCGCTCCTCGCCCTCGCCGTCGCCCTGCTGGCCCTCGCCGGGCCGGCCGCCGCGCCCGTCGCGGCCGCCGAGCCGAAGACGACCCTGTCCGACGTCGAGGACGAGGTCATGTGCCCGGTCTGCGGCGTGCCGCTGAACCTGGCCGAGGCGCCCCAGGCCGACCGCGAGCGCGCGTTCATCCAGGACCTCATCGACCAGGGCCTGACGAAGGAGGAGATCAAGGCCGAGCTCGTGGCCGAGTACGGCGAGCAGGTGCTCGCCGACCCGCCGTCGGGCGGCTTCAACGTCGCCGCCTGGCTCGTGCCGCTGCTGCTCGTGGCCGGCCTCGGGGCCGCCGCCGCGGTCCTGCTGCCGCGCTGGCGGCGGCGCACCCCGCCGGCGCCCGCCGCCGCGGACGCCGTCCCGGACCTCGACGAGGCCGACGCCCGGCGCCTCGACGAGGATCTCGCCCGCTACCGCTGACGCCCGCCATGCTCGCCCAGGCGACCGCCGACACGACGATCCTCGCCGCCTTCGCGGTCGGGTTCGTGTCGTTCATCTCGCCGTGCGTGCTGCCGCTCGTGCCCGGCTACCTGTCGGCGGTCAGCGGCGTGTCGATCGGCGAGCTGCGCGACGGCGACCACTCCGTCGCCCGCGTCCTGTGGCCGGCGACGATCTTCTGCCTGTCGTTCACGGTCATGTTCGTCGCGCTCGGGATGACCGCCACCGGCCTGGGCCAGGTCCTCAACGACAACCGCACGCTGCTGGACCGGATCGCCGGCGCGCTCATCGTCGCGATGGGCGTCCTGTTCGTCCTCACCCCGTTCGTGCCGAAGCTGAACCGCGAGTGGCGCCCGGACGCGCTCATCCGCCGCGCCGGCTCCGGCGGGCCGCTCATCGCCGGCGCCGCGTTCGCGCTCGCATGGACGCCGTGCATCGGGCCGACCCTCGCCGCGATCCTCGCCGCCGCCGCGACGAGCGACTCGGTCGGCAAGGGCGGCGTCCTGCTCGCGTTCTACTCCGCCGGCCTCGCCGTCCCGTTCCTGCTCACCGCCGTCGCCTTCGACCGCATGACGATGACGTGGCGGTGGCTGCGCGACCATTACCTGGCGATCACCGCCGTCTCGGGCGCGGTGCTGATCGTCATGGGCGTCCTCATCTTCACCCAGGAGCTGACGCGCCTGAACGCCGAGGCCCAGCGCCTGCTCGGCGACCTGGGCCTCGACTTCATCTACACGCTCTAGGCGCGCGCTACATCGACTCGGGCGCCGAGACCCCGACGAGGTCCAGCGAGCGCGCGATCGCGCGCTTCGTCGCGACGCACAGCGCGAGGCGGAAGTCCTCGACCTCCGAGCCGACGACGCGGCAGTCGCGGTAGAAGGCCGTGAACTCCTGGGCGAGCTCGAGCGCGTACGTGCAGATGCGGTGCGGCGCCCGCCGGTCGGCCGCCTCGGCCACCTCCCCCGGCAGCGCGAGCAGCTTCATGATCAGCGCCCGCTCGCCCGGCTCCAGCGGGAGCGCGCGGTCGGCGAACGCGGGCGGCTCGTGGCCGCCGACCCCCGCCTTCGCGAGCACGGACGCGATCCGCGCGTGCGCGTACTGGACGTAGTAGACCGGGTTCTCCGACGACTCGCGCGTGGCGAGGTCGAGGTCGAGCTCGATCGTCGTGTCGTGCGAGCGCGACAGCAGGAACCAGCGCGCGGCGTCCACCCCGATCTCGGCGACGAGGTCGTCGAGCGTGACGATCGTCCCGGCGCGCTTGCTCAGGCGCCCCTCCGGGAGGTTCACGAACTGCATGATCAGGATGTCGAGCTGGTCGGGGTCGCCGCCGAGCGCCTGGAACGCCGCCTTCAGCCGCTTGATGTAGCCGTGGTGGTCGGCGCCGAGCACGTAGAGCATCTGGTCGAAGCCGCGCTCGCGCTTGTCCTGCATGTAGCCGATGTCCGACGTGAAGTACGTGTGCTCGCCGTTGGAGCGCACGAGCACGCGGTCCTTGTCGTCGCCGAACGTCGTCGTGCGCAGCCACAGCGCCCCGTCGGCCTCGTACGTGTGCCCCTGCTCGGCGAGGACGTCGAGCGCGTGGCGGACCTTGTCGGGGTGCAGCGAGCGCTCCGAGAACCACACGTCGAACGGGGCGACGTGGAAGGCCGACAGCGTCTGCCCGATCCGCTCGAGCATCGCCTCGACGCCGCGCCGGGCGAGCTCGTCGAGCGACATCCGCCCGTCGTCGAGGTGGGCGAGCTCGCGGACGTAGTCGCCCTGGTAGCCGTCCTCGGGCGGCTCCTCCCCGCGGGCCCGCGCCCGGATCGACTCGGCGAACCGCTGGACCTGGCTGCCGTAGTCGTTGACGTAGTACTCGCGGGTGACCTCGTGGCCGTGGAAGGCGAGGATGCGGCCGAGGGCGTCGCCGTAGGCGGCGTTGCGGGCGTGGCCGACGTGCAGCGGCCCGGTCGGGTTGGCCGAGACGAACTCGTCGTCGATCCGCAGGACCGGGTCGGCCCCGCCGCCGCCGAAGCGGTCGCCGGCGGCGAGCACGCCGCGCAGCGCGTCGACGAACCAGGCGTCGCCGAGGAAGAGGTTCAGGAAGCCGGGCCCGGCGACGTCGAAGCGCTCCAGGCGGTCGCCGAGCCGGCCGCTGAGCGTCTCGCCCAGGCGCTGGGCGACCTCGCGCGGCGGCGCCTTCAGCACCGGCGCGAGGAGCATCGCGGCGTTCGTGGAGAGGTCGCCGAAGCCGGCCTTGCGGGGGCGCTCGAGGGTCGGCTGCGTGCGCGGGGGCGCGTCGGCGACGGCGGCGGCGGCGTCGAGGACGGCGGCGTGGAGGTCGTGGAGGGGCCCGGTCATTCGGCTCACAGATGGTATGGCTCGCCCGCGAGGATCTTGTGGCCGCGCAGGAGCTGCTCGAGGAGGACGACGCGCGCGAGCTGGTGCGGGAGCGTCAGCGGCCCGAGCGAGAAGCGGTGGTCGACGCCGTCGAGCTCGAGCCCGGCCGGGCCGCCGATGACGAAGCAGAGGTCGCGCCCGGACCGGCGCCGCTCCTCCAGGAAGCGCGAGAACGCGATCGAGTCGAACGTCTCCCCCTCGCGGTGCAGCAGCGACACGAACGCCCGCTCCGGGATGCGCCGCGCGACCCGCTCGTCCTCGCGCACCTCGATGAGCTCCAGGCGCGCGTGGCGGGCCAGGAGCTTCTTGTAGTGCTGGACGTCGTCGACGTACGGAGGGCGCAGTCGGCCGACGGACACGACGATCAGCCTCACGACCTGGGATGCTAGGTGGATGGCAGGTGACGAACACGGCCCCGAGCGCCACATCAACATCCACTTCTCTCCCGAGATCATGGCCGGCGTCTACGCGAACTTCGCGAACGTCAGCCACAGCGACTACGAGTTCACGATCACGTTCGCGCGCGTGGACCACGAGGTCGAGGACGACGAGATCCCGGGCGTGGTCGTCTCGCGCGTGAACCTGTCGCCGCGCTTCATGCGGGAGCTGATCGACGCCATGGAGGACAACTACTCCAAGTGGCGGACCCGCGAGGGCATCAAGAACCTGCCGGAGTTCGGCGGCGAGGGCCCGCAGCCCCCGCAGACCTGAGACACCCCAGTTCAACTTGGGGCGCCGGTCCGCCGATCACAGAGGGGTGGCCCCTCTCCCCTGGTTCCTGCGCGCGCTGCTCGGTCTCGCGACCGCGCTGCTCGGCGTCCAGGCGCTCGACGCGGCCGGCGCCGTCGCCCTCGGCGACGGGGCGGCCCGCGTGATCGCCGCGGCCGTCCCGCTCGCCGCCGCCGCCAGCATCGCCGCCCGGGCGATCCGGCTGCGCGACTGCCGGCTGGCCTGGGGCCTGCTCGCGTTCGGGGTCGGCGTGTGGGCCGTCGGCTACGCGGTGTGGACCCTCCACTACGACTACGGCCGCGAGGACGAGTCGCTCGGCCCGTTCTACGTCCTCTACCCGTACGCGGCGGCGTTCCTCGTCTTCGAGCTGCGCGCCCGCCACCCGCGGGTGCGCCCCGCCGCCTGGCTCGACCTGACCGCGGCGATGCTCGCGGTCGCGGCCGTCGGCTTCGGGATCATCCTCCCGCTCGTCCCCGACACCGGCGCCGCGATCTTCCCGATCCTCGGCGTCGCGCTCGTCGCGCTCGTCATCGGCCTGTTCGCGGTCGCGAGCTGGTCGCCGGGGCGCGAGTGGCTGATCTGGGGCCTGGGGTTCGCGACGATCGCCGTCGCCGACCTCGTGTGGGCGATCGCCGACCGCACGCCGGTCGCCGTCAGCGTCGTGCTGTGGTCGGCCGGGCCGCTCCTGCTCGGCTGGGGCGCGTGGCTGACCCCGACGCGGATGCCCGAGCTCGAGAGCGAGGTCCCCGAGCGGCTCGTGTGGCCGTTCGCGCTCTTCCTCGCCTCGCTCGGGATCATCGTCGCCGGCAACATCACGCCGCTGCCGCCGGTGGCGATCGTCCTCGCGGTCGCCTCGATGATCGTCGCCACGTACCGCACCGGGCGCGCGTACCGCGAGGTCCGCGCGCTGCCCGAGACGCGGCGCCTGGCCCACACCGACGAGCTCACCGGCCTCGTGAACCGGCGCGGGTTCCTCGACGCGGTCGCCTCCGAGCTCCAGGAGCACCCGGGCCGCTCGACCGCGGTGCTGATGCTCGACCTCGACCGCTTCAAGGAGCTCAACGACACGCTCGGCCACGCCGCCGGCGACCGCCTGCTCGCCGAGCTGGGGCCGCGCCTGTCGGCCGCGCTGCGCCCCGGCGACACGCTCGCCCGGCTCGGCGGCGACGAGTTCGCGATCCTCTGCCCCGGCGCGGGCGCCGCCGGCGCGCGCCGCGTCGCCCGGCGCCTGCACGAGGCGGTCGAGGAGCCGTTCGCGATCGGCGACCTCTCCGTCCACGTCGACGTCAGCGCCGGGTTCGCCGTCGCCCCCGCGGACGGGCGGACGGTCAGCGAGCTGCTCCAGCGCGCCGACGTCGCGATGTACCAGGCCAAGGGCGGCGGGACGGCGGTCGAGCGCTACGACGCGACCCGCGACTGGAACTCGCGCGACCGCCTGCAGCTCGCCGGCGAGCTGCGCGCCGCGCTCGACGCCGGCGGCCAGCTCAAGCTCCACTACCAGCCGCAGACGTCGCTGGCCGACGGGCGCGTCGTCGGGGTCGAGGCGCTCGTGCGCTGGCGCCACCCGCGCCGCGGGCTGCTCGTCCCGGCCGCGTTCCTCGAGGTGGCCGAGGGCTCCGGGCTCATGCGCCGGATCGGCCGCGAGGTGCTGCGGATGGCGGTCGCCCAGGCGGCGCGGCTGCGCGACGGCGGCTACGACGTGCCGGTGGCGGTGAACCTGTCGACCGCCGACCTCGTCGACCGGGCGCTGCCGACCGAGGTCGCCCAGCTCCTCGACGCCGCCCGCCTCGACGGCCGCCGCCTCACGCTCGAGATCACCGAGAACACGGTCATGGCGCAGCCGGAGCGGGTCCTGCGGATGATCCACGACCTGCGCGCGCTCGGCTGCCGCGTCTCGCTCGACGACTTCGGGACCGGGCACGCCTCGCTCGAGCACCTCGCGAGCCTGCCCGTCGACGAGCTGAAGATCGACCGCGCGTTCGTCAGCGGCATGGACCGCGGCGAGCCGGCCGGGACGGCGATCGTGCGGGCGCTGTCGCTGCTCGGGCGCGACCTCGGGGTCGAGGTCGTCGCCGAGGGGGTCGAGACCTCGTCCGCGTGGGCGGAGCTGGCCGCGTGCGGCGCGACGACCGCCCAGGGCAACCTCGTCGCGCCTCCGCTGTCGGGGTCCGAGCTCGACGCGTGGCTGGCCGAGCGGCGCGAGGTCGGCGACGACGTGGAGGAACACGTGGCCTGACGGGCGAATGGTGCGATGCAGCACCATCCCGCCATGCGCGTCGCGCTCATCTCCGACATCCACGCCAACCGCCCCGCGCTCGAGGCGGTGCTCGACGACATCGCCGCGGCCGGCGCGGACGAGATCTGGTGCCTGGGCGACGTCGTCGGCTACGGGGCCGAGCCGGACGCGTGCGTCGAGCTGACCCGCGAGCACGCCGCGATCTGCCTGGCCGGCAACCACGACCTCGCGGTGACCGGCGACCTGCCGCTCGACGAGTTCTCCCGCGGGGCCGGGATCGCGGCCCGCTGGACGCAGGAGACGATGGACCCCGAGAACGTCGCCTGGCTGGCGACGCTGTGCCCGCTCGACGAGGACCGCTCGATCGGGCTGTACCACGCGAGCCCGCGCGACCCGATCTGGGAGTACGTCCTGTCGGCGCTGCTGGCCGAGCTGTGCCTCGACGCCCAGGAGCACCGGGTCTGCGCGGTCGGCCACTCGCACGTGGCGCTGTCGTTCGTGCGCCGCGAGGGCGAGCTGGCGACCGGGGAGCCGCGCCGCGCCGACGACGCGCTCGACCTGTCGTCGGGCGAGTGGCTCGTCAACCCGGGCTCGGTCGGCCAGCCGCGCGACGGCGACCCGCGCGCCGCGTGGCTGCTGCTCGACCTCGACGCCCGGACCGCGGTCTGGCGGCGGGTCGACTACGACATCGGGCGCGCGCAGGCGGCGATCCGGGCCGCGCGGCTGCCGGACTCCCTCGCCGACCGCCTCAGCTACGGTCAATGACCGTGTCCCGCGTCCTCATCCCGGTCGCCGCTCTCCTGGCGGGCGCCGCGTGCGCCCTGGCGGTCGGCTGCGGCGACGACGGCGACGACGCCGCGCTCATCCCGCCGCGCCAGGCCGACGCGATGATCGAGCAGCTCGACGCGATCGAGCGGTCGGTGCGCCGCGGGCGCTGCGCGAGCGTCGACACCGAGATCGCCGCGCTGCAGACCCAGGTCAACGACCTCTCCAGCCGCGTCGACGCAGGCCTGCGCGCCCGGCTGCAGGAGGGCGTCGACAACCTCGCCACGATCGCGCCCGACGAGTGCTTCGAGCGCCGCGACTCCGGCACGACGGCCACGACGCCGACGCAGACGACGACGACCGAGACGACCCCGACGCCGACGACCCCGACCCAGACGACCACGACGCCGCCCGCGACGACCGAGCCGCCGCCCGCCACGACGACCGAGCCGCCCGCCACGGAGCCGTCGGCGACCGAGCCCCCGCCCAGCCCGGGCGGGGCGACGGTGCCCGACGCCGGCCAGGCCGGAGGCGCGACGCCGACGCCATGACCGAGGGGACGATGATCGCCGACCGCTACCGCATCGAGGGCCGCCTCGGCCTCGGCGGCATGTCGACCGTGCACCTGGCGCTCGACACGCGCCTCGAGCGCCACGTCGCGATCAAGCTGCTGGCCGAGCACCTCGCCGACGACCCGACGTTCGTGTCGCGCTTCCAGCGCGAGGCGCTCGCGGCCGCGCGGCTCGTGCACCCGAACGTCGTGCAGGTCTTCGACTCCGGCCTCGACGAGGCGAGCGGCCGCCACTTCATCGTCATGGAGTACGTGCCGGGCCAGTCGGTCGCCCAGATCCTCCGCGACCGCGGCGGGCAGGGCCTCGGCGTCGAGGAGACGCTGGCGATCGTCGTGCAGGCCTGCCACGGCCTCGACTACGCGCACCGCCAGGGCGTCGTCCACCGCGACGTCAAGCCGGGCAACCTCCTGCGCTCGCCCGACGGGATCGTCAAGCTCGCCGACTTCGGGATCGCCCGCGCCACCGACCAGTCCTCGATCACGCAGGTGGGCTCGGTCCTCGGCACGGCCGCCTATCTCTCCCCCGAGCAGGCCGCCGGCGAGGAGGCCGGGCCGCAGGCCGACCTCTACTCGCTCGGCGTCGTCACGTACCAGTGCCTGGCCGGGCGGCTGCCGTACGAGGCGCAGTCGCTGTCGGAGCTCGTCCTCAAGCAGCAGCGCGAGGCGCCGCCGCGGCTGGACCAGCTGCGCCCGGACGTGTCCCCGGCGCTGGCCCGCGCGGTGGCGGTGGCCCTGTCGATCGACCCGCGCGACCGCTACGCGACGGCCCGCGAGATGGGCGACGCGCTCGACCGCGCCGCGGAGGCGCCGCCCGAGGAGCCGACCGCCGCGACGCGGGCGCTCGGCGCGACCGAGGCGACGTCGGTCCTGCCGGCGAGCGCCGCCGTCGCGTCCGCCCCGGCGTGGGAGCCGGCGGGCGAGGCGCCGGTCGCCCCGCGCCAGCCGGTGCCGCGCCGCCGCCAGCCGCCGCCGGCGCCGGCCCCGCCCCCGGCGGCCCCGCGCCCCCGCCCGCGCCGGGCGCGGGCCGCGCGCGTCCCAGGCGGCGGGGGCGGGGGCGGCGCCGGGGGGGGCCCGGCCGCAGCGCCGGCGCGGGTCGCGGGCCAAGCGCGTCCTCGGCGTGCTGCTCATCCTCGCGCTCATCGGCGCGGGCGTCGCGATCGCGATCGTCACGTCGATGAGCGACACCCAGCGCGTGCAGCTGCGCGACGTCGTGTTCGACTCGGTCGAGCAGAGCGTCGACGCGATGCGCCGGCTGGTCGAGGACAACACCCGCTAGCCCCCGGGTCTCGCCCCCCAGGCGGCAACCGGGGAACGCGCGCCCCAGGACAGCCGTTCCCCGAGCCCCCGGGTTTCGCCCCCAGGGCGAACACCCGAAGGGAACGCGAGCCCCCAGGGCGAGCGT
>JADGIB010000118.1 GCA_019683665.1 Solirubrobacteraceae bacterium | reverse complement strand
CGCCGCGCCTGGCCGGCGTCGGCGCCGGGTTCGTCGGCTGCGAGGTCGCCGCCTCCGCCCGCGCGCTCGGCCTCGACGTGACGCTCGTCGACGTCGCCCCGCTGCCGATGCCCGCGCTCGGGCCGCTGCTCGGCGAGCACTGCGCGCGGATGCACCGCGAGCGCGGCGTCGACCTGCGCCTCGGCGCCGGGATCGCCGCCCTGCGCGGCGACGGCCGCGTCGAGGCCGTCGAGCTCGAGGACGGCACGCGGATCGAGGCCGACGTCGTCGTCGTCGCCCTCGGCGCGATCCCGAACACCGAGTGGCTGGCCGGCAGCGGCCTGGAGCTCGACCCCGGCGTCGTCTGCGACGCGCACCTCGCCGCGGCCGGCGCTCCGGGCGTCTACGCGGCCGGGGACGTCGCCTCCTGGCCCCACCCGCTCGCCGGCGGGGCGCGCATCCGCGTCGAGCACTGGACGAACGCCGCCGAGCAGGGGACGGTCGCCGGCCGCCACGCCGTCGCCGGCGACGACGCCGAGCGCGCCCCCTACGTCGCGGTCCCGTCGTTCTGGTCCGATCAGTACGACGCGAAGATCCAGGCGATCGGCCTGCCGCGCCTGGCCGAGCGCGTCGAGGTCGTCGAGCGCACCCCCGAGGGCGACCGCTTCGTCGCCGTCGGCGAGCGCGACGGCCGCGTCGTCGCCGCGCTCGCCGTCAACGGCGCGCGGCGCCTGCCCTGGTACCGCAGGCGCGTCGCCGACGGGGTCGCCCTCGACGCGCTGCGCGAGGAGCTGGCCGGCGACCCGAAGGCGCTCGGCGCGCCCGCCCCGCAGGAGGCCGTGCGGTGAGCGCGGGCGCCCCGGCGCTCGTCCTCCAGTTCGGCCCGCTGGGCCCGCCCGGCGTGCTCGGCGACTGGCTCGCCGCGCGCGGGATCCCGATGGCCGTGCACCAGGTCGAGGACGGGCCGGCGCCCGACCCGCGCGGCCACGCGTTCGTCGCCGTCCTCGGCGCGCGCTGGTCGCCGGTCGAGGACGCCGCCCGGCCCGCGGTGCGGCGGGCCCGGGAGACCGTCGAGCGCGCGCTCGAGCACGACGTGCCCGTCCTCGGGCTGTGCTTCGGCGGCCAGCTGCTGGCCCACGTCCTCGGCGGCGACGTCGAGCCCGCGCCCGCGCCCGAGCTCGGCTGGCACCGGATCGAGACCGACGACCCCGAGCGCGTGCCGCCCGGGCCGTGGCTGCAGTGGCACTTCCACCGCTTCACGACGCCGCCCGGCGCGACCGAGCTCGCGCGGACGGCCACCGGGCCGCAGGCGTTCGTCCACGGCCGCCACCTCGGGGTCCAGTTCCACCCCGAGTCCACGATCGAGATCGTCTCGCGCTGGGCCCGCTCGGAGCCCGAGCGCATCGCGCCGTTCGGCGTGACCGACGGCGTCGCGCTGCTCGAGGAGGGGCGCGCGCACGCCGCGGCGGCGATCGAGCAGGCCCACCGCCTGTTCGACGCCTTCTGGCAGCAGACCCGCAACGGGAGGAGACCCATGGCGCACACCCGGGCGCAGGAGAGCATCGAGAGCGTCGGCGTCGAGACCGAGGGGATCACGACCGTCCGAGTGCTCTACTCCGACCTCCACGGCATCGCGCGGGGCAAGGACGTCCCGCTGCCCGAGCTGGAGCGCGTCACCCGCCAGGGGCTGTGCTTCTGCGCGGCGGTGATGGCCACCGACCTGCGCCACACCCCGGTGCTGGGGGCCGAGGACGGCTACCCGGACATGCACGCGATCCCAGACCTCGACACGCTGGTGGCCCTGCCCTGGGAGCCGGGCGTCGCCGCCTGTCTGGCCGACCTGCACCCGGTCCCCAACGGCGCGCCGATCCCCGACCCGCGCGGCGCGGTCCGCCGGGCGATCGCCGGCCTGCAGGAGCTCGGCTTCTCCCCGCAGGTCGGCCCCGAGCTCGAGTTCTTCCTGCTCGAGCCCGACCCGACGCAGCGCGGCGGCGTGCGCCGGCGCGTCGACCGGCTCTCGATGGTCTACACGGCCGGCCCGCAGGTCGACCCCGACGGCTTCGTCCGCCGGCTCACCGAGCAGCTCGGGCAGATGGGGCTGGGCGCGTACGCGTGCAACCACGAGTACATGAACAGCCAGTACGAGATCAACCTCCACCACGGGGAGGCGCTCGACGCGGCCGACCGCGCGTTCTGGCTGAAGACCGCCGTCAAGGACGTCGCCGCGACGGCCGGGCTCGTGGCCACGTTCATGGGCAAGCCGTTCAACGACCAGGGCGGGTCGGGCCTGCACCTGCACATCTCCCTGGACCGCGACGGCCGCAACGCCTTCGACGCGCCGGCCCAGCCGAACGGGCTCGCCGACGAGGCGCGCTGGTTCATGGCCGGGATCCTCCACCACGCGCCGGCGCTGATGGCGTTCCTGAACCCGACGATCAACGCCTACCGCCGGCTCGTGCCCGACTCGCTGGCCCCGACCCACGCGAACTGGGGCTGGGACAACCGCAGCGCGTTCGTGCGCGTGCCGCCGGAGCGCGGCGCCGCCGCCCGCCTGGAGCTGCGCGTCGGCGACGGCTCCGCCAACCCGTACCTGGCCACCGCGGTCGTCCTGCAGGCCGGCCTGCACGGCCTGCGCGAGCGGATGGAGCCGCCGCCCCCGGTCGCCGGCGACGCGTACCGCGCCGAGGACGGCGGCCCCCAGCTGCCGACCTCGCTGGAGGCCGCCATCGAGGCGCTCGAGGCCGACGAGGCGATCCAGGCCGCGCTCGGCCCCGAGATCGTCACGCCGTTCCTGGCCATGAAGCGCTTCGAGATCGAGCGCCACCGCGCGTGGGTCTCCGACTGGGAGCTCGACGAGTACCTGCACCACCTCTGAGAGAGGGCCGACCGATGACCAACGCCACCCTCACGATCGAAGACATCGACCTGTCCGACCACGACGCGTTCGTCGAGCGCGTCCCCTACGAGTGGTTCGCGCTCCTGCGGCGCGAGGACCCCGTCCACTTCAACCCCGAGCCGGACGGCCCCGGCTTCTGGGCCGTCACCCGCTACGAGGACATCCGCGCCGTCCACCGCAACGTCGAGGTGTTCTCGTCGGAGATCGGCGGGACCTCGCTCGAGGACCTCGAGCCCGAGCACGTCGAGGCCCGCAAGTCGATGATCGACATGGACCCGCCGCGCCACGACGAGCTGCGGGCGATCGTCAACCGCCGGTTCACCCCGCGCGCGGTCCAGGTCTGGGAGGACCAGGTCCGCCGGGTCGCCAACGAGGTGCTCGACCGGGCCCTGCCGCTCGGCGAGTTCGACTTCGTCGAGCACGTCAGCTCGGAGATCCCGATGCAGGTGTTCGCCGAGATCATGGGCATCCCGCAGGAGGAGCGCCGCACGATCATCGAGCTCGGCGACCGGATGCTCGGCAACCAGGACCCCGAGCTCGCCGTCCCGTCCGACGACTCGCACAAGTCGCTGCCGTTCTCCAGCCCGGTCGCGCTGGAGATGTTCGAGTTCGGCCGCCGCCTGGCCGAGGACCGCCGGCGCAACCCGAAGGACGACATCATCACCCAGCTCGCCTTCGAGGGCCTGACCCAGCGCGAGTACGACGTCTACTTCGTCCTGCTGGCGACCGCCGGCAACGAGACGACCCGCCACACGATCACCCACGGCCTGCTCGCGCTGCTCGAGCACCCGGACCAGCTCGAGATGCTGCGCCGCGACCCCTCCCTGGGGACGTCGGCCGCCGAGGAGATGCTGCGCTGGGCCACCCCGGTCCACCACTTCCGGCGCACCGCGACCCGCGACGTCGAGCTCGGCGGCGCGCAGATCCGGGCCGGCGACAAGGTCACGACCTGGTTCGTCTCCGGCAACCGCGACGAGACGGTCTTCGAGGACCCCGACCGCTTCGACATCACCCGCCACCCGAACAGGCACATGGCGTTCGGGCCAGGCGGCATCCACCACTGCCTCGGCGCCCACCTGGCGCGGATGGAGGTGCGGATCGCCTTCGAGGAGATGCTGAAGCGGCCGGTCGAGTGGGAGCTCGCCGGGCCGCCCGACCGGCTGCGGTCGAACTTCTTCAACGGGATCAAGCGGATGCCGGTGCGGGTGGTCGCGCGATGATGCTCCACCGCCTCCACCACGTCGCGCTCGCCGTCGCCGACCTCGACGAGGCGGCCGAGCGCTGGGCCCTGCAGTTCGGGCTGACCGAGCGGGCCCGCGAGCCGCAGCGCGCCGCGCTCGCCTGCGACGACGAGGAGATCGCGCTCGAGCTCCTCGCCGGCACCGGCGCCGAGCCCGGCTTCCACCACGTCGCCTGGGAGCTGTCGCGCGACTGGTCGCTCGACGACGCCGCCGCCCACCTGCGCCGGCACGGGGTCCAGTTCGAGCGCGTCGACGACCACCTCGAGCTCGAGGACCTCGAGGGCAACGCGATCCACCTCATGCCCTACGAGCCGCCGGCGTCGCTGCTCGTCCCGCACGCGCGGCCGATCGCCGGCCCGATGCCGGTCGGCCACCCGCGCAAGCTCGGCCACGTGAACTTCCTCACCGGCCGCATCCAGGAGCAGTTCGCCTTCTACCGCGACGTCCTCGACATGCGCCTGACCGACTGGCTCGGCGACGGCGGCGTGTGGCTGCACTGCAACCGCGACCACCACGGCATGGCGCTGGTGAACAAGGGCTACTCGCACTTCCACCACCTCGCCTTCGACGTCATCGACATCGGCCAGATGCGCGCCGCGCTCGACCACCTCGCCCGCCACGGCCGCTGGCTGGGCTGGGGGCCGACGCGCCACGGGGTCGGCGGGAACATCGCCTCCTACGTGCGGATCGTCGAGGAGTCCTGCTTCGTCGAGCTCTACTGCGACATGGAGGTCCTCGAGGTCGACCACGAGCCGCGCGTGTGGCCCGACGACCGCTTCTCGTCGAACACGTGGGGGCCGCTGCCGCCGCGGTCGTACTTCCGCTTCGACGAGGCGGCGATCGAGTCCGAGCGCCGGTCGCTGGAGACGCTCGGCACGCCGCTGGCGGACCCGCTCCACGCGGGAGGCGCCGCGTGACGCTGCAGGGCTACACGATCCCGCGCACGCCGGAGGGCCGGGCGAGCCTCGTCCCGGCCCCGCCGTGGCACTACGTCGGCGACTTCCTCGTCGTCGACTACTGGGCCGACCCCGAGCTGGCCGCCTCGGTCCTGCCCGAGGGGCTGGAGCCGCACCCGGACGCCGGGCGCTGCGCGGCGGTCTTCGCCGACTGGCAGTCGTGCTCGGAGAGCGGCGACGAGCTGCTCGACCCGGCCCGCTCGCACTACCGCGAGTGCTACCTCGTCGTCAACGCGCTGCTCGACGGCGAGCCGGTCACGACCTGCCCGTTCATCTGGGTCGACCAGGACTTCGCGCTCGCGCGCGGGTGGATCCAGGGCTTCCCGAAGAAGCTCGGCGAGGTGTGGATGACGCGCGCGTTCGCGCTCGAGTGCCGGGCGGCGCCCGGCGTCCGCGAGGGCTCGCGCTTCGGCGCGACCTGCTCGGCGCGCGGCCGGCGCGTCGTCGAGGCGCGGATCACGCTCGAGGGGCCGAGCGCGACCGGCTCGATCCACACCGACCCGCCGATCGTCAACATCCGCCACTTCCCGCGCCTGGCCGCCGGCCGCCACGACGACCCGCAGGTCCACGAGCTCGTGCGGGCCGTCAGCCGCGACCGCGCGGTCTCCGAGGTGTGGGAGGGCAGCGCCGAGCTGGCCGTGTTCGAGGCGCCGGGCGAGGAGCACACGCTCCTGGCGCCGGTGAAGGTCGGGCGCGGCTACCGCTTCACGTTCGCCTACACGGTCGACGACCTGCAGACGGTCAAGGACCTGCGGGCCGCGCCGCAGGAGGTGGCGCCGTGAGCGTCGCGCGCGTCGCGGGGGTCGACGTCCCCACCGGCCACTGGATCGGCGGCGAGCGCGTCGAGAGCGAGCGGACGTTCGCGACGATCTCGCCGATCGACGAGGCCGAGCTGGCGCAGGTCGCCCGCGCCGGCGAGGCCGAGGTCGACGCGGCGGTGCGCGCCGCCCACGAGGCGTTCCCGGCCTGGGCCGCGCTCGGCCCGGCCGGGCGGGCGCCGTACCTGCACCGGCTCGCCGACCTCATCGAGGCGAACATCGAGCGGCTCGCCGCGGTCGAGTGCGCGGACATGGCGATGCTCCTGCGCTCGCTGCGCGCCCGCGTCATCGCCCGCGGGGCGCGCAACTACCGCGCCTACGCCGACCTGGCCGTCGCCTACGAGGAGCGCGACTGGCGCTCCAACGGCACCTGGAACCGCGTCCAGCGGATGCCGTCGGGGCCGGCGGCGGTCGTCACGCCGTGGAACGCGCCGTTCATGCTCTCGACGTGGAAGACGGCGCCGGCGCTCGCCGCCGGCTGCACGGTCGTCCTCAAGCCGGCCGAGTGGTCGCCGCTGTCGTGCTCGCTGCTGGCCGAGCTGACGGCCGAGGCCGGCTTCCCGCCCGGCGTCTTCAACGTCGTCCAGGGCATCGGCGAGGAGGCGGGCGCCGCGCTGGTGTCCCACCCGCTCGTGCGCCGCGTGTCGTTCACCGGCTCGCCGGAGACCGGCCGGCTCATCGGGCGGGCGGCGGCCGCGAACCTCGCGCCGTTCACCGCCGAGCTCGGCGGCAAGAGCCCGTTCGTCGTGTTCGCCGACGCCGACCTCGACGCCGCCGCGCGCAAGGCGGCCGGCCAGTACGACGACTCCGGCCAGGTGTGCCTGGCCGGGACGCGGCTGCTCGTCGAGGCGAGCGTCCGCGACGCGTTCCTGGAGCGCTTCGACGCGGCGGCGGCCGAGCACGTCCTCGGCGACCCGCGCGACGACGCCACGACGATCTCGCCGATGATCCACCCCGACCACGTCGCGCGCGTGGAGGGGTTCGTCGAGCGGGCGCGGGCGGAGGGCCACGAGATCCTGCGCGGCGGCCGCCGGCTCGACGGCCTGTTCTTCGAGCCGACGCTGATCGCCCCGCGCGCCAACGACGCCGAGATCGTCCAGCGCGAGGTCTTCGGGCCGGTCCTGACGCTGCAGACGTTCGAGACCGAGGAGGAGGCGATCGCGCTCGCGAACTCGACCGAGTACGGGCTCGCCGGCATCGTCTACACGGGCTCGATGGGGCGCGCCGAGCGCGTCGGCCGCGCGATCCGCGGCGGGACCGTGTGGGTGAACACGTTCCTCGTGCGCGACCTCACCGCCCCGTTCGGCGGCATGGGGATCTCCGGGATCGGCCGCGAGGGCGGCGACTACGCCCTCGACTTCTACTCGGACCTCAAGACCCTGCAGATCCTCGAGGGCTCGGTGGCGTGACCGACGAGGCGATCCTGGACGCGGTCGCCGCGCAGGCGCGATGGATGGAGGCGCTCCTCGCCGACCTCGTGCGGGCGCCGACCGTCCTCGGCGCCGAGGACGCCGGCCAGGCGGTGATGGCGCGGGCCTTCGCCGACTGCGGCCTGGAGCCGGTCGACGTGCCGCTGCGCGCCGACGCGCTGCGGGGCGCCGAGGGCGCGTCGCCGTTCTCGTGGGACGTCGTCGGCAAGCGCAACGTCGTCGCGACCTGGCCGGCCGACGCCGAGGCCGAGGGCGCCCGGTCGCTCATCCTCAACGGGCACGTCGACGTCGTCCCGCCCGCGGCCGAGCACCTGTGGACGCGGCCGCCGTACGGGGCGGTGCGCGAGGGCGACTGGCTCTACGGGCGCGGCGCCGGGGACATGAAGGCGGGCCTGGCCGCGATGGCCGGCGCCGTCCGCGCCCTGCGCGGGCTGGGCCTGCCGCTGGGCGCCCCGGTCCAGCTGCAGTCGGTCGTCGAGGAGGAGTGCACGGGCCACGGGGCGCTCCAGTGCCTGCTCGACGGCCACCGCGCCGACGCGTGCGTCATCACCGAGCCCCACCCCGACCACCTCACCGTCGCCCAGGTCGGGGTGCTGTGGTTCCACGTCGACGTCGACGGGGTGCCCGCGCACGCGGCGCGGGCCGACCGCCTCGGCTTCAACGCGATCGAGGCGGCGGGCGCCGTCCTCGAGGCGCTGCGGGGGCTGGAGGCCGAGCTGAACGCCGACCCGCCGCCGCCCTACGACGCGTTCGCCCACCCGATCAACCTCAACCCGGGGATCGTCGCCGGCGGCGACTGGACGTCGACCGTCGCCGCGAGCTGCACGCTCTCCTGCCGCCTGGCGTGCTTCCCCGGGGAGTCGCCCGACGCGCTCGCCGAGCGCGTCGAGGCGACCGTCGCGCGGGCCGCCGCCGAGGACCCGCGCCTCGCCGGCGGGCGGGCGCGGGTGCGCTACGACGGCTTCCGCTGCGAGGGATGCGCGGTCGCCGAGGACGAGCCGCTCGTGCGCGCCCTCGGCGACGCCTACGAACGGCGGCACGGGGAGCGTCCCGCGCTCGTCGCCACGACGGCGACCACCGACGCGCGCCACTTCGTGCGCGCCGGGATCCCGGCGGTCTGCTTCGGCCCGCGGGCCGAGCGGATCCACGGGGTCGACGAGCGCGTGTCGCTGTCGTCGATGGTCGAGACCGCCCAGGTCCTGGCGCTGTTCGTCCGGGACTGGAGCGGCGCAATCAGGCCGGGGTCGGAGGGCCCCGCCAGAGGCAAGGAGGAGAAGGATCACCATGTCGTCCACGGTCGAGAGCCCGCCGGTCGCGGCTGACGCCGGCGGCGGGCTGCACCGCCGCGCGCTGGGCACGAGCCATCTCGTCTTCTTCGTCGTCGCGGCGTCCGCGCCGCTGACCGCGGTCGCGGGCGGGCAGGCGGCCACCTACCTCGTGACCGGGAACCGGGGCATCCCGCTCCTGTTCATCCCGCTGGGCATCATGCTCGCGCTGTTCTCGATCGGCTACGGGGCGATGAGCCGGCACATCACGAACGCCGGCGCCTTCTACGCGTACGTGGCCAATGGTCTGGGCCGCATCCCGGCGGTCGGGGCGGCGTTCGTGGCGCTCGTCGCCTACAACGCGATGCAGATCGGCATCTACGGCCTGTTCGGCGTCGCGATGGGCGCGTTCGCGGCCGACAAGCTCGGCATCGACTTCGCCTGGTACACGTGGTGCTTCATCGCGATGGCGGTCATCGCCGTCTTCGGCGTCCTGCGCATCGACCTCAACGCGCGGGTGCTGGCGGTGCTGCTCATCCTCGAGGTGCTCGTGGTCGCGCTGTTCGACCTGGCGATCCTGGCCGACCCGGGCCCGCAGGGCATCACCGCCACCGGCTTCGACCCGAGCGTCGCGACCGAGACCGCGCTCGGCGCCGCGCTCGTCTTCTGCGTCGCCTCGTTCGTCGGCTTCGAGTCGGCGGCGATCTACGGCGAGGAGTGCCGCGACCCGCGGCGGACGATCCGCCGCGCGACGCTCATCGCGGTCGGGCTGATCGCGGCCTTCTACGCGTTCTCGAGCTGGCTGCTGGGCAACTCGGTCGGCCCCGACACGATGGTCGACCCGGAGGCGCTCGTCGCGGGCGGCTTCACCGACCCGAGCGGGACCGCGCCCGACCCGACGACCGTCCTGTTCATCACCGGCGAGGAGCGCCTCGGCGCGTTCTGGGGCGACGCCGCCTCGCTGCTGTTCGCGACGAGCCTGTTCGCGGCGCTGCTGTCGTTCCACAACGCGATCGCGCGCTACTTCTTCGCGCTCGGGCGCGAGGGCGTCCTGCCCGCGCCGTTCGGCCGCGTCAGCCGGCGCACCGGCGCCCCGGTCGTCGGCTCGCTCGTGCAGACCGCGCTGGCCGTCGTGATCGTGGCGATCTTCGCCATCCAGGAGCAGGACCCGATCCTGACGCTGTTCACCTGGCTGACGAACCTCGGCGCGCTCGGCGTCCTGCTGCTGCTGACGCTGACGTCGTGGGCGATCGTGGCGTTCTTCCGGCGCCGGCCGGACCGCACGGAGAGCACGTGGTCGACGACGGTCGCCCCGATCATCTCCGGCGTCCTGCTGGTGATCGTGTTCGTGCTGGGCGTCCTGAACTTCAACGTCCTCATCACGAGCGCGACGGACGCGCCGCTCGACGACAAGGCGGTCATCCTGCCCGCGCTGCTGGGCGTCGCCCTGGTGCTCGGCATGGCGCTGGCGGCGGTGCTGCGCTCCAGCCGCCCGCAGGTCTACGCGCGGATCGGCGAGGGCGGCGGGCCGGCCGGGCTCTGACCGGCCCGGCGGGGCGCGGCCCCCCGCCCCCCCGCCG
>JADGIB010000117.1 GCA_019683665.1 Solirubrobacteraceae bacterium | reverse complement strand
CGTCAGTTGTGTATACGACCCCGGGGGCCGCGCCCCCCGGGGGGGCCCGCCGGCCGGGCCGGCGGGGTCCACGGGGCTATGGCACTGCTGTTCGACACGGCGACGGTCGCGCCCGACGAGCGCCCTGAGCGCTGGGGCGAGGCGTGCGACCGCATCTTCTTCCCGATGCGGGCCACCGGCGGGGCGCTCGCGTCGAGCCGGATCGAGCGCCACCACGTCGGGCCGATCGAGCTGTTCCGGCTCGTCAGCGACCACGGCGTCGGGCTGCGGACCGGGGTCGACGTCCGCGCCTACGACCCGGAGGTGCTCCTCATCGCGCTCGCGGTCCGGGGCCGCTCCCACATCGAGCAGGACGGGCGGCGGGCCGGCTTCTCGGTCGGCGACCTGTCCAGCTGGCAGAGCTCGCGGCCGTTCCGGGCCATGCACTTCGAGCCGTTCGAGCTCATGCTGCTGAGCATGCCGCGGACGCTGCTCGGCGCCCGCGC
Organism: Solirubrobacteraceae bacterium; assembly: GCA_019683665.1. Classification (GTDB taxonomy): domain Bacteria; phylum Actinomycetota; class Thermoleophilia; order Solirubrobacterales; family Solirubrobacteraceae; genus Capillimicrobium. Next base: position 9,798 of record JADGIB010000117.1, on the reverse strand, counting down.
CGACGCGATCTGCCGCCAGACCGCGCGGCGGCTGCCCGGCGACTCGCCGCTGGGGAAGATGACGACCGAGATGCTGCGCCAGACGTGGCGCACGCTCGACGCCGACGAAGGGACGGTCAACCGCGGCGACCTCGCCGACGCGCTCATCGCGCTCGTGCGCGCCGTCCACTCGCAGGACGCGGCCGCCCCGCAGGCGACCCGCGCCGCGTCCGGCGCCGCGCTGCTGACCCAGGTGAAGGCGCACGTCGAGGCCAACCTCGGCGACCCCGACCTCGGGCTGCAGACGCTCGCGCGCCGCCACCACGTCTCCCCGCGCTACCTCCAGAAGCTGTTCGCCGAGGAGGGCCTCACCGTCACCGAGTACGTCCGCGCCCGGCGCCTGGAGGCGTGCCGGCGCGACCTGTGCGACCCGGCGCTCGCCCACGAGACGATCTCCGAGGTCGCCCGCCGCTGGGGCCTGCCGAACCCCGCGCACTTCAGCCGCGTCTTCCGCGAGGCGTTCGGCTGCACGCCGAGCGACCTGCGCGCGGACGCGCTCGGCGCCGGCCGCTAGCCGGGCGCGCGGCCGGGTCGGGACCCCGGCAGGATCGGCCGCATCGAGCTGCGCGCGGGACGCGCGGCGCCGCGCGCCGTAGATTGAGGCCCATGGGCCAGCTCGTCCGCGACGTCATCCTCCGCGACGGCAGCGTCCTGCGCCTGCGCGCGCCCGAGCCCGAGGACGAGCCCGCGATCAAGGACTTCTTCGACCGCCTCGACCCCGAGAGCCGCTACCTGCGCTTCCACGGCCACGTGCGCTCCGACCGGGTCGCCGCCCACTACGCCGCCGCCGACGGCGAGAGCCGCGTCGCCCTGCTCGCCCACCGCGAGGGCGAGATCGTCGCCGTCGCCGGCTACGAGCGCCTGCGCGAGCTCGGCGCCGCCGAGGTCGCGTTCGCCGTCCTGGCCAGCGAGCAGGGCAACGGCCTGGGGACGCGGATGCTCGAGCAGCTCGCCGCCCACGCCGCCGAGCACGGGATCGACCGCTTCGACGCCTCGGTCATGGCCGAGAACCGGCGGATGCTCGGCGTCTTCTCCTCGGCCGGCTTCGCGGTGAAGCGCACCGCCAGCCACGGGATCGTCGAGCTGTCGCTCGACATCCGCCCGACCGAGACGCTCGCCCAGCGCATCGCCGAGCGCGACCACCTCGCGACCGTCGCCTCGCTGCGCCCGCTGCTGGCCCCCGGGTCGGTCGCCGTCGTCGGCGCCTCGAACGCGCCCGGCAGCGTCGGCGGCACGATCTTCGCCAACCTCCTCGGCAGCGGCTTCAAGGGGATCGCCACCCCGGTCAACCGCCAGGCGAAGGTCGTCCACTCCGTGCGCGCCTACCCGCGCGTCTCCGACATCCCCGAGACCCCGGACGTCGCCGTCCTCGCCGTCCCCGCCGCCGCGGGCCGCGCCGGCGCGCGCGCCGCCGCCGGCGCCGGCGTGCGCGGCCTCATCGTCGTGTCGGCCGGGTTCGCCGAGCGCGACGAGGAGGGCCGCCGCCGCCAGGACGCGCTGCTCGACCTCGCGCGCGACCACGGCATCCGCCTCATCGGCCCCAACAGCCTCGGCGTCCTCTCGACCGACCCGGCCGTGTCGCTGAACGCGACGCTCGGCACCCTGCGCCCGAAGCCCGGCCGGCTGGCGATCTCGTCGCAGTCGGGCGCGCTCGGGATCGCCCTGCTCGGCCAGGCGATCGGCCGGGGCCTGGGCGTCGCGAGCTTCGTCACGCTCGGCAACCGCGCCGACGTCTCCACGAACGACCTGCTCGAGTGGTGGGAGGAGGACGACCACGTCGCCGCGATCGCCCTCTACATGGAGTCGTTCGGCAACCCGCGGCGCTTCTCGACGCTCTCGCGCCGCGTCTCGCGCCGCAAGCCGATCGTCGCCGTGAAGGGCCATCGCGACGGCGCCGTCGCCGACGTCGAGGGCTCGAGCACCGGCCGGGCGCTGCGCGGCGAGGCGGTCTTCGACGCGCTCTTCCGCCAGGCGGGCGTCCTGCGCGTCGAGGGCGCCCAGGCGCTGTTCGACGCCGCCGCGCTGCTCGAGCGCCAGCCGCTGCCGGCCGGGCGCCGCGTCGCGGTCGTGACGAACTCCGGCGGCCTGGGCACGCTCGCCGCCGATGCCTGCCTCAGCCGCGGGCTGACGATCGCGCCGCTCGCCGGCGCGACCTCGGCCGCGATCGCCGCCGCCGTCCCGCACGCCGACCGCACGACGAACCCGGTCGACCTCGGCATCTCCGCCACCCCCGAGGACATGCGCGCCGCGCTCGCCGCCGTTCTCGCCGACGAGGGCGTCGACGCGGCGATCGTCCTCAGCGTCGACCTCGCCGGCGTGTCGCCCGACGAGATGCTCGCCGCGCTCGAGCCCGAGCCGGCGCCGCAGAGCGACGGGGTCCCCGACCCGCCCGCGCGCACGAAGCCGGTCGCCGCCTCCGTCGTCCGCGCCGACGGGCGGATGGCCGAGGCGCGCGGCACCGTCCCGAACTTCCGCTTCCCGGAGGCGTGCGCGCAGGTCCTCGCGCTCGCCGCCGACCGCCGCGACTGGCTGTCGCGGCCGATGGGCCAGCGCCCGTCGATCCCCGGCCTCGACGCCGAGGCGGCCCGCCGGCGGGTCCTCGACGCGCTCGACGGCGCCGGGTCCGACGACCTCTGGCTCGGCCCCGAGGACGTCTCCGCGCTGCTGGCCGCCTACGGGATCGCCGAGCTGCCCCAGCGGCGCTGCGCCGACGCCGGCGAGGCCGTCGCCGCCGCGGCCGCGGTCGACGGCCCGGTCGTCGTCAAGGCGCTCCTCCCGCCGCCCGCCCAGGCCTACGAGGTCGACGCCCTGCTGCTCGGCCTCGAGGGGGAGACCGCGGTGCGGGCCGGGTGGGAGGCGCTGCGCGACCGCGTCGGCGCGGCCGGGCGCGAGTGGCAGGGCGCGAGCGTCCAGGCGCTGGCCGCGGCGGGCGTCGACGTCCTCGTCGGCGCCGTCAACCACCGCGACCTCGGCGTCGTCACCGGCGTCGGCGTCGGCGGCCGCCACGCCGGGCTGCCGGGCGACGTCGCCTTCCGCCTCGCGCCGTCGACCGACGTCGACGCCGAGGAGCTCATCGGCGAGTCGCCGGTCGTCTCGACCTGGCTGCGCCGCCCGCGGGCCGGGATGCCGCCGCCGAGCGGCGCGGCGCTCGCCGCCGTCGTGCTGCGCCTGACCCGGATGTTCGAGGACGTCCCCGAGCTGCTGGAGGGCGACCTCAACCCGCTGCGGGTGACCGCCGACGGCGCGATCGTCCTCGACGCGCGCCTGCGCGCCGGCCGCCGGCCCGCCCCGCAGCGCATCCGCACCTGGTGAGCGGCCGCCGGCGGGGACCGGCCGCTTCCCTACCATGGGGCCGGATGGACGAGCGCCTCCTGGCCGAGCGCCTCATCACGTATGACACCTCGCACCAGGACGGGATCCGGGCCGCTGCCGGCTTCGTGAAGGGCTGGCTGGAGTCGCGCGACATCCGGGTGACCGACCACCAGCACGGCGAGCTGCCCGTCGTCCTGGCCGAGGTCGGCCCGTCCGGCCCCGACGCGCCGCGGGTCGTCCTCCACGGCCACGTCGACGTCGTCCCCGGGCGCGAGGGCCAGTTCGAGCCGCGCGTCGAGGGCGACCGCCTCTACGGGCGCGGCGCCTACGACATGAAGGGCGCGCTCGCGGCGATGATGCTCGCGCTGCGCGACGTCGCCGGCCAGGACGCCGTGAACGTGCGCTTCGTCTGCGTCCCCGACGAGGAGTCCGACGACGTCGACTCGCGCTCGATCGACGCGCTCGTCGCCGGCCGCCTCGCCGACGCCGGGTTCGCCGTCACCGGCGAGCCGACCGACCTGCACATCGGCGTCCAGGCGAAAGGCGTCCTCGCCGTCCGCGTCGAAGTCCACGGCACCGCCGCGCACGGCTCGACCCCGTGGCTGGGCGACAACGCGATCCTCAAGGCCTACGACGCCTTCCGCCGCATCGAGACGCTCCCGTTCAGCCGCATGAGCTCCGACCTCTTCGACCGGCCCTCGATCAACCTCGCGCGGATCGCCGGCGGCGACGTCTTCAACAAGGTGCCCGACACCTGCTGGATGGACGTCGACATCCGCTACCTGCCCAACCAGGACCCCGGCGACCTGCTCGCCCAGATCCGGTCGATCCCCGACCTGCGGATCGTGCGCTGCTTCACGCGCGCGCCCGCGGTCGTGTCGCGCGCGAACCCGTACGTGCAGGCGCTGCGCGACGCGGTCGGCCGCGCCGTCGAGGGCGACGCGCTGTCGATCGGCCGCGACGGCGCCAGCGACGCGGTCGCGTTCCTCGACGCCGGCATCCCCGCCGTCGAGTTCGGGCCGGTCGGCGGCGGCCACCACGGGCCGGAGGAGTGGGTCTCGCTCGCGTCGCTGCGCCGCTACCGCCGCGCGCTGGCGACGTTCGTCGACGAGCTCCCGGGGCGGCTCGCGCACGCCGAGGCGCACGCGGTGGAGGAGCGCGTGTGAGCGTCGTCGAGGACGAGAAGGTCCCGCGCCCCGGCCGCGGCGTCATCTGGCGGTTCCTCGTCGCCGGCCTGATCATGTTCCTGTGCGCGGCCGGCGCGACCGCGACCGCCGCGCTCCTGCAGGTCAAGGAGGTCGCCGACATCCTCGAGGAGGAGAGCATCGACCTCCCCGAGACGGCGGTCAACGCGCTCGACGACGTCGAGGCCGGCGAGCCGCAGACGATCCTCGTCCTCGGCTCCGACCGCCGCTGGATCGACATCCAGCAGGGCAACCCGTCCCGCTCGGACACGATCATCCTCCTGCGCCTCGACCCCGACCGCGGCGCGACCGCCGTCCTCTCGATCCCGCGCGACCTGAAGGTCGAGATCCCGACGAAGAACGGCGTCGTCGTCGACAAGATCAACGCCGCGTACTCGCTCGGCGGCCCCGGGCTGACGGTGAAGACGCTCAAGCAGCTGCTCGGGATCGAGATCAACCACGTCATCAACATCAACTTCGGCGGGTTCCGCGACGCCGTCGACCGCCTCGGCTGCGTCTACGTCGACGTCGACCGGCGCTACTTCAACGACAACAACCCGCCCCGCGGCAGCGACACCGACTACGCGACGATCGACATCAAGCCCGGCTACCAGAAGCTCTGCGGCCAGGACGCGCTCGACTACGTCCGCTACCGCCACTTCGACACCGACCTCGTCCGCGCCGCCCGCCAGCAGGAGTTCCTGCGCCACGCCAAGGACCAGGTCGGGGTCTCCAAGCTCCTCAACGACCGCGAGGAGCTGCTGCGGATCTTCGCCCGCAACACCCAGACCGACATCCGCGGCACCCAGGCGATCCTGCGCCTCCTGAAGCTCGGCTACGAGTCGGCCCAGAACCCGGTCCAGGAGGTCCACTTCCGCGGCGAGATCGGCGAGACGTACGTCGAGGCGACGCCCGAGCAGATCCAGGAGACCGTCCGCGAGTTCCTCGAGGGCCGGGCGACGAAGGGCGGCCGCGGCGACGTCCAGAAGCCCGCCGGCGAGTCGCGGCGCAGCACCCGCCCGCGCCGGTCGTCGTCGTCGAAGCGGCGCGAGTCGCGCACGTACCCGGGCACCCACGAGGAGCGGACGGTCGCCGAGGACCAGGCGATCCAGGTCGCCGTCGAGCTGTCGAAGCTGAAGGGCGGCGGAAAGGCGCTGCTGCCCGTCTACTACCCGACGCTCATCGCCGACGGGTCCTCGTACGTCAGCGAGATGGACACGCCGCGGGCCTACCGGATCAAGGACAGCGGCGGCCACCGCTACAAGGCCTACCGGCTCGTCGTGCGCGCGCCGGGCCTGGGCCAGTACTACGGCATCCAGGGCACGACCTGGAAGGCGCCGCCGATCCTCGACAACCCGAGCGAGACGCGCCGCATCCGCGGGCGGACCTACGAGCTGTTCTACGACGGCGACCGGCTGCGGCTCGTCGCCTGGCGCACCCGGCACGCCGCCTACTGGGTCACGAACACGCTCCTGCAGACGCTGAGCGAGAAGCAGATGCTCGGGATCGCCCAGTCGCTGCGCCGCGTCGGGACCTGACGGCCCCGAAGCCCGGTAGCCTCCGGCGCCGCATGGCAGAACGTGAACCGATCGGCGTCGTCGGCACCGGCTACGTGGGCCTGGTCACCGCCGCGGGCTTCGCCGAGCTCGGCAACGAGGTGTGGTGCGTCGACATCGACGCCGAGAAGATCGCCCGCCTGAAGCGCGGGGAGATCCCGATCTACGAGCCGGGCCTGGAGGAGCTCGTCGCGCGCAACCGCTCGCGGCTGCACTTCACGACCGACATCGCCGACGCCCTGGCCAACGCCCGGCTGCTGTTCGTGGCCGTCGGCACGCCCCCCACCTACAGCGGCGACCCGGACCTGTCGGCCGTCCACGCGGTCGTCGACGCGATGCCGGCCTCCGACCGCCACGCGCTCGTGATGAAGTCGACTGTCCCGGTCGGCACCGGCGCGGCGATCAAGCGCCACTTCGCCCAGGCCGGCAAGGGCGACTTCCGCTACGTGTCGTGCCCGGAGTTCCTGCGCGAGGGCTCGGCGGTCGGCGACTTCCTCAACCCGGACCGCGTCGTCATCGGCGACGACGGCGACTGGGCCGGCGACGCGGTCGTCGAGCTCTACGCGCCGCTCGACGCCCCGCTCGTGCGGACCGACATCGCCTCGGCGGAGATGGTCAAGCTCGCCGCCAACGCGTTCCTGGCCACGAAGATCAGCTTCATCAACGAGATCGCCAACGTCTGCGAGGAGACCGGCGCCGACGTCCTCGAGGTCGCGCGCGGCATGGGCCTCGACCGCCGGATCGGCCCGCAGTTCCTGCGCGCCGGGATCGGCTTCGGCGGCTCGTGCTTCCCGAAGGACGTCCTCGGGCTCAAGCAGCTCGCCGGCAACTCCGGCTACCACTTCCAGCTCCTGAACGCGGTCATCGAGGTCAACGAGCTGCAGAAGCGGCGCGTGATCGGCAAGCTGCACAAGCACCTGGGCTCGCTGGTCGGCAAGCGCGTCGCCCTGCTGGGCCTGGCCTTCAAGCCGAACACCGACGACATGCGCGAAGCCAGCTCCCTCGTCCTCAGCGCCCGCCTCCAGGCCGACGGCGCCCACGTCGTCGCCCACGACCCGGTGGCCGAGGAGGAGGCCCGGCGGCTCATGGCCGGCATCGAGTTCGCCGACAGCCCGCTCGACGCGGTCCGCGGCGCCGACGCCGTCGTCCTCGTCACCGAGTGGCAGCAGTTCACCGAGCTCGACTGGAACGAGGTCGCCGAGGCGATGGCCGGCGACGTCGTCATCGACGGGCGCAACGCCCTCGACCCGGAGGCGGTCCGCGCCGCGGGCCTGCGCTACGAGGGCATCGGCCGGGGACGGAGCGGGAGCGCCTGATGCAGGCCGTGATCCTCGTCGGCGGGGAGGGCACGCGGCTGCGGCCGCTGACCTCCACGGTGCCCAAGCCGGTCGTCCCGCTCGTCGACCGGCCGTTCATCGCCTACATGCTCGAGTGGCTGGAGCGCCACGGCGTCGACGACGTGATCATGTCCTGCGGCTTCCTCGCCACCGCCGTGCGCAACGTCCTCGGCGACGGCTCCCGCTACGGCGTGCGGCTGCGCTTCGTCGAGGAGCCGACGCCGCTGGGCACGGCCGGCGCGCTGAAGTACGCGGGGTCGCTGCTCGACGAGCGCTTCCTCATGCTCAACGGCGACACGCTCACCGACCTCGACCTCACCGCCCAGCTGCGCCAGCACGAGCAGACCGGCGCGGTCGGCACGCTCGCGCTCGTGCCCGTCGAGGACCCGAGCTCCTACGGCCTCGTCCGCCTCGAGCCCGACCGCGCGGTGCGCGAGTTCGTCGAGAAGCCGTCGGCCGACCAGATCGACACGAACCTCGTCTCGGCCGGCGCCTACGTGCTCGAGCGCTCGGTCCTCGACCTCATCCCGCCCGACCAGAACGTCTCGATCGAGCGCGAGGTGTGGCCGCGGCTCGTCGGCCACGGCCTCTACGGCTGCCCGCACGACGCCTACTGGATGGACATCGGGACCCCGGACCGGTACCTGCAGGGGACCTTCGACATCATCGAGGGGCGGGTGCGCACCGCGGTCGCCGACCGCCTCGGCGAGGGCTTCCTCGCCGTCGCCGGCGACGCCCGCGTCGACGGGCGCACGATCCCGCCCGCGGTCGTCGAGGGCCGCTGCGAGATCGGCGACGGGGCGCAGATCGGCCCGCGCGTCGTCCTCGGCGACGGCGTCTCGGTCGGCGACGGGACCGTCGTCGAGCGCGCGGTCGTCCTCCAGGGCGCGCGCGTCGGCCGCGACTGCGTCCTGCGCGACTGCATCGTCGCCGCGGGCGCCCGGATCGGGGACCGCACGCAGGTCACGGGTGGCGCGGTGCTGGGCGAGGGTGTCACCATCGGAGCCGACAACGTGGTGACGCGGGGCGCGCGGATCTTCCCGGGCGTCGAGATCCCGGACGGAGGGCTCAAGTTCTGATGGCGAACTCGGTGGACGTGGACGCGCTCGGCCCCGCCGCCGTCGAGGCGGTCGACGCCGACGGCCAGCTGGCCGACATCCTGGACCTGCCCGAGCACCTGCGCGACGCGCTGTGGCGCGTGGACTCGGCCAACCTCGAGCCGTGGGACTCGCCGGGCGGCCTCGTCGTCGCCGGGATGGGCGGCTCGGCGATCGGCGGCGAGCTCGCCCGCGCCTGCCTCGGCGACCAGGCCTCGCGCCCGATCCTGTCGGCCCGCGGCTACGGGCTGCCGCCGTGGACGACCCCGGAGGTCACGGTCCTGTGCGCGTCCTACTCGGGCAACACCGAGGAGACGCTCGCCGCCTACGAGGCCGCCGGCTTCCTCGGCGCCCGCCGCGTCGTCGTCACCGCCGGCGGCAGGCTCGCCGAGGCGGCGCGGGCCGACGGCGTCCCGGTCATCCCCGTCCCCGGCGGCTTCCAGCCGCGCGCCGCCGTCGGCTACATGACCGTCGCCGCGCTCGAGGTCGCCGCGCTGTGCGGCTCCGGCCCGCGGATGGCGAGCCAGATCGACGTCGCCGCCGCCCAGCTCGACCAGCTCTGCGGCCAGTGGGGGCCCGACGCGCCGCCCGACAGCCAGGCCAAGCGGCTCGCGCAGGCGATCCACGGCAGCGTGCCGGTCATCGCCGGCTCGGGGCTGACGGCGCCGGTCGCCTACCGCTGGAAGACGCAGATGAACGAGAACGGCAAGATCCCGGCCTTCTCGCACGAGCTGCCCGAGCTCGACCACAACGAGATCGTCGGCTGGCAGGGCGCCGCCTCGCTGGGGCGCTTCTCGGCGATCTTCCTCGACGACTGCGACAACCACCCGCGCATCGGCGACCGCATCGAGCTGACGAGCCGCCTCATCTCCGGCCAGGCGCACACGGTCCAGCGGGTCCAGACGATCGGGCAGGGGACCGTCGAGCGGGTCATGTCGCTCGTCCTCCTCGGCGATCTCGTCTCGCTCTACCTGGCCGTGCTCCAGGGCATCGACCCGACGCCCGTCACGGTCATCGAGGAGCTCAAGCGCGAGCTCGCCCAGCGCTGAGGTTTCGCCCGCCCGGCCCCGGGAACAGACGCGCCATGGACTCCCACGACATCGAACGCGCCGCGCGGATCGCCCGCGCCGCCGTCGGCCTGGGCGTGAGCCTGGCCCTGCTGCCGATGCGCCTCGCCCTGCGCGCGCTGCGCCCGCCGACGGCGTCCGACGACGCGCGCTGGGCGCCGGTCGAGGACGTCGCCGAGCCGCCCGCGCCCGCTCCGGCTCCGGCC
>JADGIB010000116.1 GCA_019683665.1 Solirubrobacteraceae bacterium | reverse complement strand
GCGGGTCGACGCCGGCGTCGGCGAGCACGAGCGCCGCCCCGACCCCCGCCGTCTGGAGCGCGACCGGCACCCCGGCCCGGGCGCAGGCGAGCGCGACCTCCTGCCCGGCGGCGCGCGTGCCGGTGAAGACGACCTTGGCCAGGCCCGGGGCGGCGACGAGCGCGCGCCCGGCCGCGTCGTCGCCGGGCAGGACGGCGAGCAGGCCCTCCGGCAGGCTCGCGCGGGCGAACAGCCGCGCGATCCGCTCCCCGGCGACCGGGGCGCGCGGCGACGGCTTGAGGACGACGCCGTTGCCGGCCAGCAGCGCGGCGCCGGTCTGCCACAGCGGCTGAGCGAACGGGGCGTCCCCGGCGCCGACCACGGCGACGACCCCGAGCGGCTCGTACGTCCGGCGCGCCCGCGTGACCGGGCTCGTCGCGCGCGGGACCGGCAGGCGCCGCTCGCGCAGCGCCCGCGCCCCGCCGTCGGCCAGCCAGCGCAGCCCGTCGACCGCCGGCAGCAGCTCGAGCGCGATGACCTCCCCCGGGGTGCGGCCGCCCTCGGCCCCGAGGACGGCGGCCAGCTCGTCGAGCTCGTCGATCACCGCCTGGGCGGCGCGGCGCAGGTAGCGGGCGCGGTCGGCGACGCGCAGGGCCGCCCACAGCGGCTGCACCTGGGCGCTCGATGCGACGAGGGCGGCGGGGTCGGCGGGCACGCGCGAAGGGTGGCAGACCCGGCGGGCCGCCGTCAGCCGTCGCGGCGGTCGCGCCAGCGCCGCCACGCGTCCAGGCGCGCGGCGAGCTGCGCCTCGCGCTCGTCGGGCTCGTAGAAGCGCGCCTCGACGCCCTCGGGCAGCAGCCGCTGGCGGGTCAGGTGGCCGGGGTTGTCGTGCGGGTAGTCGTAGGCCTCGCCGCCCGCCGCCGGGGAGCGCAGGTACGGGGGCGGCGGCTGGGCGCCGTGCTGGCGGACGTGGGCGCGGGCCTTGGCCAGCGCCGTGTAGGCGGCGTTCGACTTCGGCGCCATCGCCAGGTAGACCGCGCACTGCGCGAGCGCGTGCGCGGCCTCCGGCATCCCGACGTGCTCCACGGCCTGGGCGGCGGCGACGGCGACGACGAGCGCCTGCGGGTCGGCGTTGCCGATGTCCTCGGAGGCGAGGATGACCATCCGCCGGGCGATGAAGCGCGGGTCCTCGCCGCCCTCGAGCATGACGGCCAGGTAGTAGAGCGACGCGTCCGGGTCGCTGCCGCGCGTCGCCTTGATCCAGGCCGAGGCGAGGTCGTAGTGCTGGTCGCCCTGCTTGTCGTAGCGGATCGCGCGCCGCTGCAGCGCCTCCTCGGCGACCGCGAGCGTCACCCGCCCGGCGGTCTCGGCCGCGAGGTCGAGCGCGCCGAGCGCGGTGCGCGCGTCGCCGCCGGAGCGCTCGGCCAGGAAGTCGATCGCCTCGTCGTCGGCGTCGACGCCGGCGCGGCGCAGGAGGACGCGGACGTCGTCGGCGCTGAGCGGGCGCAGCTCGTAGACGGCCATCCGGCTGATGAGGGCCGAGTTGACCTCGAAGTACGGGTTCTCGGTCGTCGCCCCGATGAGCGTGACCAGCCCCTCCTCGACCGCGGGCAGCAGCGCGTCCTGCTGGGCCTTGTTGAAGCGGTGGATCTCGTCGAGGAAGAAGACCGTGCGCTGGCCGGTCGTCGCCCGCCGGTGCTCGGCGCGCTCGAGGACGCCGCGGACCTCGGCGCGGCCGACCTGGACCGCGCTCAGCTCCTCGAAGGCGGCGTCGGCCGACGTGGCGACGATCCGGGCCAGCGTCGTCTTCCCGCTGCCCGGCGGCCCGTAGAGGAGCATCGAGTGCGGGCGGCCCTCCTCGATCGCGCGCCGCCGCGGGGCGCCCTCGTGCAGCAGGTGCTCCTGGCCGACGACCTCGGCCAGCGTCGACGGGCGCATCCGCGCGGGCAGCGGCGCGTCGGCGGGCGGCGGCCCGTCGCCGCCGGCCGGCCGGGCCGGCTCGTCGCTCGTCGGAAACAACTGGTCTGCCACATCCACCAGTATCCCCGGCCCATGGACGTCCCCCTGTCGACGGTCCTGCGCGAATGGGGCCGCATCGGCGTCATCGGCTTCGGCGGCCCGCCCGCGCACGTCGCGCTCCTGCGCGAGCTGTGCGTCGAGCGCGAGCGCTGGATCGACGACGTCGAGTTCGAGGACGCCAACGCGGCCTGCGGGCTGCTGCCCGGGCCGTCCTCCACGCAGCTGGCGATCTACTGCGCCCACCGCGTCGCCGGGGTGCCGGGCGCGCTCGCCGGGGGCGCCGCGTTCATCCTCCCCGGCCTGGCCCTCATCGTCCTGCTCGCGGCGACCGCCCTCGGGGCGGGCGCCCCCGGCTGGGTGCTGGCGATCGGGGCGGGCGCCGGCGCCGCGGTCGTGCCGGTCGTCGCCGACGCGGGCCTCGGACTGACGCGCACGACGCTGGCCGGGCTCGGCGGGTGGCGCCTGGCGCGCGCGGTCGCCTACCTGGCGGCGGGGGCGGCCGCCGTCCTCGTCCTCGGCGTCCTCGTCGTCGCCGTGCTCGTCGCCTGCGGCCTCGTCGAGCTCGCCGTCCGGCGGCTCGGGCCGCGGCTGCGGGCCGCCGCCGCGCAGGCCTGGCCGGTCGCCGCGGTCGCCGCCGCCTCGGCGCTCGGGCCGCTGGGCTGGACCGCGTTCAAGGTCGGCGCGCTCTCCTACGGCGGGGGCTTCGTGATCATCCCGCTCATGCAGGCCGACGCCGTCGAGGGCGGCGGCTGGATGACGAACGCCGAGTTCCTCAACGCGGTCGCCTTCGGCCAGCTCACCCCGGGGCCGGTCGTCCACACCGTCGCCGTCGTCGGCTACGCGGCGGCCGGGCTCGGCGGCGCGCTGCTCGCCTCGCTGATCGCGTTCGCGCCCTCGTTCCTGCTCGTCATCGCGCTCGCGCCCCGCTTCCACGGGCTGCGCGGCAACCGCGCCGCGCGGGCGTTCCTCGACGGGGCGGGGCCCGCCGCGATCGGGGCGATCCTCGGCGCCGCGGTCCTCCTGCTCGACGGGGTCCGCGAGACCTGGCAGTGGCCGCTACTGGCCGCGGCCGCGGCGGCGCTGCTCGTCTGGCGGCGCAGCGCCCTGGAGGTGCTCGTCGGCGGCCTCCTCGCCGGGCTGGCCGCGTGGGCGCTCGGCGCGCCCGTCTAGCCCCGCTGCGGCGGCCGGGCCGCCGGGCGCTTAGCATTGCGCGCCATGCCGGACCTCCAGGGCGCCGCCACCGAGCTGCTGCAGCGGCTCATCCGCTTCGACACCGTCAACCCGCCCGGCAACGAGCGCCCGGCCCAGGAGCACCTCGCGCGCCTGCTGGCCGACGCGGGCTTCGCCGTCGAGCTGCTGGGGCGCACCCCCGACCGGCCGAACCTCGTCGCCCGGCTGCGCGGCCGCGCCGACGGGCCGACGCTCTGCCTGCTGTCGCACGTGGACACCGTCTACGCGACGCCCGCCGACTGGACGCACGACCCGTGGTCGGGCGACCTCGCCGACGGCTGCGTCTGGGGCCGCGGCGCGCTCGACATGAAGAGCCAGACCGCGGCGGAGGTCGCGGCCGCGATCTCGCTCGCCCGCGAGGGCTGGCGGCCCGCCGCGGGCGACCTGCTCGTCGTCGTGCTCGTCGACGAGGAGGCCGGCGGCGCCGAGGGCGCCCAGTGGATCTGCTCCGAGCACCCCGACAAGGTCCGCTGCGACTACCTCCTCAACGAGGGCGCGGGCGCGGTCATCCCCTACGACGGGCGCCGCCACCTCGGCGTCTGCGTGGCCGAGAAGGGCGTCTTCCGCTTCCGCATCCACGTCGACGGCGCGGCCGGCCACGCCTCGAACCCGCGCCTGGGCGACAACGCGCTCCTGAAGGCCGTGCCGCTGCTCGAGCGCCTGCGCGACCGCTGGCCCGGCTACGACGTCACCGACGGCCCGCGCGCGATGCTCGCCGCGCTCGGCCTCGACCCGGCCGACCCGGCCGCGGCGCTGGCCCGGATGCGCGAGGTCGACCCGGTCCTCGCGCTCCAGGTCGAGCCGATGCTCGGCGTGACGTTCGCGCCGACGCGCATCTGGGCCTCGGAGAAGATCAACGTGATCCCGGCCTCGGCGACGATCGGCGTCGACTGCCGCGTCCCGCCCGGCCTCGGGCGCGAGGTCGCGGAGCGGCGCGTCGTCGAGGTCCTCGGCGACCCCGCCGAGGCCGGCTACCGGCTCGAGTGGACCGAGCAGGTCGCCGGCAACGCCTCCCCGGTCGAGTCGCCGCTCATGGACGCGATCCGCGACTGGGCGGCCGAGCACGACCCCGAGGCGGGGCTGGTGCCGCTGATCATGACCGGGTTCACCGACTCTCGCTCGTTCCGGGCCGCGTTCCCGGACGTCGTCGCCTACGGCTTCTTCCCCCACCGCCACATGACCGTCCACGAGACTGTCCCGCTCATCCACTCGGCCGACGAGCGCATCGACGTGCGCGACCTCGGCCACGCCGCCGCCTTCTTCCGCGACATCACGCGACGCCTGCTCGGGTAGGCCGCCCATGACGCGCCGACGGCTCTCCTCCGCGATCTTCGGACTGCCGATCCAGCGCATCCGCGAGGGCTACTACTCCGACCAGTACTTCAACCTCACGAAGGCGCTGCTGGAGGCCGAGGGGCACCGGCCCGAGGTGCTCATGCAGGTCTTCCAGAAGCGGGAGTCGGTCCTCGGCGGCATCGACGAGGCGATCGCGATCCTGCGCGAGTGCTCGGGCGAGCGCGGCCCCGACGGGGTCTGGCGGCCGGGCTGGGACCGGCTCGAGGTCCACGCGCTCTACGAGGGCGACGAGATCGCCCCGTACGAGCCGGTGCTGACGATCCGCGGCGACTACGCGCTCTTCGCCCACCTCGAGACCGTCTACCTCGGCTGCCTGGCCCGGCGGACGCTGATCATGCGCAACGTGCGCGAGGTCGTCGAGGCGGCGGCGGGCAAGGACATCCTCTACTTCCCGGCCCGCCACGACCACTGGCACGTCCAGACCGGCGACGGCTGGGCCGCGCACGTCGCCGGGGCGATCGGCGTCTCGACCGACGCGCAGGCGTCGTGGTGGGGCGGGCGCGGCGTCGGCACGGTGCCGCACGGGCTGATCGCCGCCTACGGGGGCGACACGGTCGCGGCGGCGAAGGCGTTCGCGCGCCGCTACGCGAAGGAGATGAACGTGACCGTCCTCGTCGACTTCGACAACGACTCGGTCGGGACCGCGCTCGCCGTCGCCGATGCGCTCGGCGACGACCTGTGGGGCGTGCGCCTGGACACGAGCGAGACGCTCGTCGACAAGGCGCTGGCGGGGACGGACCTGCGCGGCGTGCAGCCCGAGCTCGTGCGCCGCGTGCGGGAGGCGCTCGACGAGGCCGGCCACGAGCGGGTGCGGATCGTCGTCTCCGGCGGGTTCGACGCCGAGAGGATCCGCCGCTTCGAGGCGGAGGGCGCCCCGGTCGACGTCTACGGGGTCGGCTCCTCGCTGCTGCGCGGCGCCAACGACTTCACCGCCGACGTCGTCGAGGTGAACGGGCGGCCGTGCGCGAAGGCGGGGCGCGGCCGCGTGCCGAGCGACCGGCTGGAGCGCGTCGTCTGAGCGCGCGCACCTAGACTCCGCCGCGCATGTTCGCCCGCATCGACCACATCGGCGTGGCCGTCGAGGACCTCGACGCCGCGGTCGCCCTCTACGAGCGGACCTTCGGGATGGCGCTCGTCCACCGCGAGACCGTCGCCGAGCAGGGCGTCGAGGCCGTCCTCCTCGACGTCGGGGAGAGCCACGTCGAGCTGCTGCGCCCGCTGGGGCCCGACACGCCGGTGGGGCGCTTCCTGGCCGGGAAGGGGCCGGGGCTGCACCACGTCGCCTACCAGACCGACGACATCGAGCAGGCGCTCGCCGCGCTGAAGGCGGCCGGCCTGCGCCTGATCGACGAGACGCCGCGGACCGGAATCCGCAACTCACTGGTAGCGTTTCTGCATCCGGGCGCGTCGGGTGGCGTGCTCACCGAGATCGTCCAGCCGTCCAAGGAGCACTAGCAACGATGGTCCAGGTATCGATCGGCTTCCAGGCCAGCGCGCCGCTCGCCCTGCGCATCGAGCAGTCCGAGCTCGATGCGCTGCTGGGGGCGCTCGGCAACGACGGCTGGCACGACGTCAGGACGCAGGACGGCGCGGTGCGGCTCAACCTCGAGCAGGTGATCTGGGTGCGCACCGAGAACCGCGAGCGCGGCGTCGGCTTCGGCTCCGCCTCGTAGCGCTCCCGCGCGGGGCGCTTTGCGCGGGATCTTCCGCGCGCGATAGGGTCCCTGACGGGGATGGGAGCCTCGCCGGTCGCAGCAGCAGAGAGGAAGGCGCCGCTCGGGCGCGCGGTCGTGCTCGCGCTGCTGGCGATGGGGCTGGCGGTCTTCGTCATCTCCAACGACATCAGCGCGATGACGGTCGCGGTCCCCGACATGGAGCGCGACCTCGGCGCGACGGTCGGGACCGTCCAGTGGGTCATCAACGCCTACACGCTCGTGTTCGGCGTGCTGATCGTCACCGGCGGGCGGCTCGCCGACCTCCTCGGGCGCCGCCGCATGTTCCTCGTCGGCTCCGGGGTCTTCGCCGCCTTCTCCCTCGTCGGCGCGCTGGCCCAGGACCCGTGGCTGCTCATCGCCGCGCGCGCGCTCATGGGGGTCGGCGGCGCGCTCATCTGGCCCGCGGTCGTCGGGCTGATCTTCTCGATCGTCCCCGCCGGCCGCGCCGGCCTGGCCGGCGGGCTGATCCTCGGCGTCAGCGGCGTCGGCAACGCCTGCGGCCCGCTGATCGGCGGCCTGCTCACCGACGTGTTCGACTGGCGGGCGATCCTGCTGCTGAACCTGCCGGTCGCGGCGGTCGCCGTCCTCGTCACGCTGCGCACGGTCCCCGCGGACGAGACCGGCGCGCGGCGCGAGCGGATCGACCTGCCCGGCGTCGCGACGCTGTCGCTCGCGCTCGTCGCGCTCCTCGTCGCGCTCGACCAGGCGAACGAGTGGGGCTGGGGCGACTGGCGGATCGTCGTCCTGCTCGTCGTCGCCGTCGTCCTCGGCGCCGCGTTCGCCGCCACCCAGCACCGGGCCGGCGACGACGTCCTCATCCCGCGCGGGGTCATCGCGAACGGGCGCTTCCGGGCCGCCTGCCTGGCGATGCTGCTCACCTCGGGGATCTGGTTCGTGGCGATGCTCTACGCGCCGCAGTTCACGCAGAAGGTCCTCGGCGACGACGCGCTCGCGTCCGGCGTCGCGCTGCTGCCGATGATGGCCCTGTTCGCGCTCACCTCGTTCGCGGCCGGGCCGCTCTACAACACGCTCGGGCCGCGGCCGCTGCTCATCGCCGGCGCGGCGCTCATGCCGATCGGCATCGTCCTCCTGAGCTTCCTCGACGCCGGCTCCGGCTACGGCGCGATGGTCCCCGGCCTCGTCGTCATCGGCCTCGGGGCCGGGTTCTTCTACTCGACGGTGACGAACGCGGCGATCACGACGCTCGACGGCGACCAGGCCAGCCTCGGCAGCGGCATCCTCGTCATGTTCCAGCTCGTCGGCGGCACGATCGGCATCGGCCTGACGACGACGATCGTCCTCGGCGTCTCCGACGGCGCCGCCGCGGGCGCCGAGTTCGTCGACGGCCTGACCGCCGGGTTCCGGGTCGACGCCGCGCTCGGCATCCTCGGCCTGATCGCCGCCGCCGCCGCCGCCGTGCGCCGCCGGGTCGCGGCGCGGGCCGGCGCCTGAGCGGCCCCGGCGGCGCTACAGCTCGCGGCGCACGAGCTTCAGCGCGCGCTCGGCGGCCCGCGCCCGGACCGGCCGCCGGCGCCAGCGCTCGAGCGCGAACGGCTCCGACACGGCGAGGTCGGCCTCGAACACCTCGGCCAGCCGCGCCGCCACCCGCTCGGAGCGCACGCACAGGGTCGCCTCGTCGTGCAGCTGGAAGCTGCGGTTGTCGAAGTTCACCGACCCGATCGACGCCCACGCGCCGTCGATGCACAGCGTCTTCGCGTGCAGCATCGTCGGCCCGTACTCGTGGACCTCGACGCCGCACGCGAGCAGCCGCTCGTACTCGGCCCGCCCCGCGGTGCGGACGAACCCCTTGTCGATGTGCCGGCCCGGCGCGAGCACCCGCGTGCGCACCCCGCGCTCGGCCGCGTCGCAGAGCGCGTCGACGAACGCCGGCCGCGGGGCGAAGTAGGCGGCGGTCAGGTCGAGCGTCTCGCGCGCCGACGCGATCGCCAGGAAGTAGAGCGCCTCGACCTCGGTGTCGCCGACCCCGGCGCTCGAGCGCACGACCTGCATCGGCCCGCCGCCGTCGACCGGCTCGAGCGCCGGGAGGTACGCGTCCCCGACGAGGACGTCCCCGGTCGCCTCCAGCCAGTTCTCGGCGAACGCGCCCTGCAGCCCGCGCACGACCGGGCCGCGCACCCGCACGTGCGTGTCGCGCCAGTGGTCGGGGTCCTGCGCGTTCCCGGTCCACTCGTCGGCGATCCCGACGCCGCCGATCATCCCCGCGCAGCCGTCGACGATCAGCAGCTTGCGGTGCGTGCGCTTGGCGATCTGGCGGATCGCGTACGCCTTCGGCGGGCGGAAGAACGCGACCGCCACGCCCGCCTCGCGCATCCGCCGGACGAGGTCGCGGTCCATCTTCGCCGCGCCGACCGCGTCGAGGATGACGTTGACCTCGACGCCGGCCCGGGCGCGCTCGCACAGCGCCTCGCCGACCTCGACGGCGATGGCGCCGCGCCAGTAGACGTACGTCTCCAGGTCGATCGTCCGCCGCGCCCCGCGGATCGTCTCCAGGAGCGCCGGGAAGATCTCGTCCCCGTTGACGAGCACCTCGAGCTCGTTGCCCTCCGACACCGGCGCGCCGGTCAGCGCCTCGCACGCGGCGAGGAACCCGTCCTCGCGGACGTCGAGCCCGCCGCCGCGCAGCTCGTAGCCGTGGCGCTGCTCGCGCCGGTGGCGCAGCGAGTCGCTCGCGTACCAGGCGGCGCCGGCGAGCGCGAGGCCGCCGGCCCAGGCGGCGTGGGGGCGCCAGCCGCCGCTCACCCGACGACGACCTCCACCGCGCCCGCCTGCGCCCGGAACGCGGCCGGCCCGAGCGCGCAGACCTCGCCGTCGACGTTCCAGCGCGTGCCCGGCGCGACCGCGACCTCGATCCGCGCCCCGCGGGCGTGGGCGACGCCGGGCTGGCGGGCGACGCGCCCGCGCCGCAGCCCCCACGCCCGGCGCACGAGCGCGGCCCGCGACCCGGCGCCGACCGCGACGACGTCGAGCAGCCCGTCGCCCGGGTCGGCCTCCTCGAGCCCGCTGCCCGCGCCGAACGCGCCGGTGGCGCCGACCACGACCTGCCACGCCGGCCCGTCGTGGACGACCCGCCCGTCGCAGCGGACGGTCGCCGCGACCGCGCGCCCGGTGAGCCCGGCGCGCAGCGCCCCGGCCGCGTAGGCGAGCGGCCCCAGGCGCGGCTTCAGCGGCGCGGCCCGGCGGGCGGCGAGGACCGACAGGCCGCAGCTGGCCGCGTTCACGAACGGGCGCTCGCCGGCCCACGCCAGCTCGATCGCCCGGGTCGACGCGCCCGGGTCGGCGGCCAGCGCGCACGCCGCGCCGACCTCGCGCGGGAGGCCGAGCGCCCGGGCGAAGTCGTTCGCGGTGCCGGTGGCGACGACCGCGAGCGGGACCCCGGCCCGCGCGGCGACCGCGGCGGCCGGGCCGATCGAGCCGTCGCCGCCGGCGACGACGAGCCGCTCCGGGTCGTCCTCCGCGGCCCCCGCGGCCCCGCCGCCGTCGAGCACGGCGACGCCGGCGCCACGGGCGCGCAGGGCCGCGGCCACCGCGCCGGAGGCGTCCGTGCCGCCCGAGCGGGCGTTGGCGACCAGCGTCATGCGCACGGAGACGGTTGTCGCCTATCGTGGCGCTCCGCAAACGTGGCCACCGTCCCTCCCCCCACCGAGCCGGCCGCGCGGCGCTCGCTGCGCCGGCGCCTCGCCGGCGGCCGCCTGGCCCGCGCGACCGCCGCCGCCGACCTGCGCCTCTACCGCCTCCTGCGCCGCGACCTGCACCGCCCCGGGCTGACCCCGGCCGTGCGCCGCTTCTCGGCCGCCGGCGAGCACGCCGCCTGCTGGCTGGCGCTCGGCCTGGCCGGCGCCGCGCTCGACCCGGCCCGCCGCGACCGCTGGCTGCGCGGCACCGCGGTCGTCGCCGGGACGTACGCGCTGAACACCGCGCTGAAGGCCGTCGTCCGCCGCCCCCGCCCCGCCCTCGACGACCTCCCCGCGCTCATCGCGACGCCGACGCAGCTGAGCTTCCCCAGCGCCCACGCGTCCTCGTCGTTCGCCGCGGCGACGGCGT
>JADGIB010000115.1 GCA_019683665.1 Solirubrobacteraceae bacterium | reverse complement strand
GGGGGGGGTCGGGGGCGCCGGGGGGGGCGGGGGGGGGGGGGCGCCGGGGGCCGGCGGCGGCGACGATCGCGGCCCCGAGCCGGCCCGGGTCGGCCCCGGGGGCCAGCGCCGGCTGGCCGAGGCGGCGGGCGAGCCCGGCGAGCTTCGGCTCGTGCGCGTAGGCGACGGCGGGCGCGCCGGCGGCCCCGGCGGCGACGAGCGCGTGGAAGCGCTGGGCGACGACGAGCCCGGCCTCGGCCAGGACGGCGCGGGCCTCGCCGAGGTCGGCGGGCGGGACGGCGATCCGGGCCGTCCCGCCCAGGCGCGCGTTCACGGCCCGGGCGAGGTCGATGTCGTCGCGGCGCCCGACGCGCCCGACCTGCCACGGCTGGAGGACGACCTCGCGGCCGGCGGCGAGGACCGGGACGAGCGTCGCGGCCAGCTCGTCGGCGAGGCCGTCGTCGCCGGCGTCGTGGGAGAGCGCGACGACGACGTGGCCGCCGCGCGCGCCGGCCGGGGTCTCCCCCGCGGCGGCGACGGTCCAGGCGGCGTCGGCGCCGATGCGGAACGGGGCCGGCGCGCCGGCGTCGGCGAGCACCTGCGCGGACTCCTCGTCGCGCAGGACGAGCAGGCTCGCCTGGCCGACGAGGCGGCGGGCGAGCAGCCGGCCGCGGCGGGTCCGCAGCGGCGCGGCGCCGACGCCGACGAGCGCGAGCGGCTTGCCGAGCGCGCGGGTCCCGAAGCCGAGCGCGAGCGCGCGGGCGAGCAGGTCCAGCGGCGGGCGGCCGGTGGCCGGGCGCAGCTCCTTGAAGACCGTGCCGCCGGCGAGCACGACGGCGTCGGCGGCGCGGACGCGGCGCATGACGGCGGCCGGGTCGCCGGGGGCGACGGCCTCGCAGCCGGCGGGCGCGGGCCCGGCGCTCGTGGCGACGACCTCGTGGCCGTCGAGCGCGCGCAGGAACGCGTCGAGGAGGGCGTCGTCGCCCGGGTTGCGCTGGCCGAACGCGCCGGCCAGGACGATGCGGCTCATGCGGCGACCTCCTCGTAGAGCGCCAGGTGGCGGCGCGCGACCGCCGGCCAGGCGCGGTCGGCGGCCATCGCGGCGGCGGCCTCCCCCAGGCGCGCGAGCGCGGCGCGGTCGGCGTGCAGGGCGCGCAGGGCGCCGGCGAGCGCGGCCGGCTCGCGCGGGACGGCCAGCCGCGGCGGGGCGCCCGCGCAGGCGGCCAGCTCGGGTGAGAGCGCGACCGGCGTGCCGTGGGCGAGCGCGAGGGCGAGCGCCCCGCTGCTCGACACGGGCCGCGGGTACGGCAGCAGCGCCAGGTCGGCGGCAGCGAACCAGGGGCCGACGTCGGGGTCGGGCACGTGGCCGGTGAAGCGGGCGTGGTCGCCGTGGGCGGCGCGCAGCGCGCGCGGGTAGGCGTCGCCGACCCGCGGGTGCGGCCCGCCGGCGACGACGACGCGCACGTCGCCGCCGGCCAGGCGCGCCGCCTCGAGCGCGGCCTCCAGCCCCTTGTACGGGGCGAGGAAGCCGAAGCAGAGGACGGTCAGCGGCCCGTCGGCCACGCCGAGGCGGGCGCGGGCGGTGGCGCGGTCGGCCGGCCGCGCCGGCTCGACGCCGTGCGGCAGGACGGTCGCGCCGGGGACGGCGCGCGCGAACGCGGGCTCGTGGACGACGACGGCGTCGGCCTCGCGGCGGACGGTCTCGCGCACGAGCGCCAGGCCGGCGCGCGCGACCCGGGCGGGGACGCGGACGCGGTGCAGGCGCGTGAAGGCGCCGTCGACGGTCCCGGGCGCGACGACGTGGTGCATCGTCACCACGCTCGCCGGGCGGCCGCGGCGCAGGCGCCGCAGCGCCCCGGCCAGGCCGGCCACGGCGGCGGCGGGGCCGCCGTAGAGGAACGTCTCGTGCTGGAGGTGGACGGCGGGGGCGCCGGTCCGCAGCGCCGCCCGGGCCGCGCGGTGCAGCCCGCGGGCGCCGGGGGCGAAGCGGCGCAGGACGCGCACGCGACCGTCGACGTGGTCGCGCGGCGCGTCCGGGGCGACCGGGGCGATCACCGCCACCTCGGCGCCGGCGCCGGCGAGCGCCTCGGCGAGGTTCGCGGTGTAGGAGGCGACCCCGCTCGCGCCGCCGTGGCGGACGCCGGGCGGCGGGTACGGGGCGATGAGCGCGACGTCAGGGCGCATGGGCCACCCCCCGGCGTCGGGGGCGGCGACGGAGGGAGGCGAGCCACAGGCGCAGCAGCGAGGCGCCCATGCGGCGCGTGTCGGCGACCGGGTCGACCCGCGAGCCGTCCTGGTCGACCCACACGGTCGGGACCTCGACGACGCGGTGGCCGAGCTCGCGCGCGACGAGCAGGAGGTCGACGTCGAAGAGCAGGTCGCGGGCGGTCGTGCGGGCGGCGACGCGGCGGGCGACGTCCCCGCGCAGGACCTTCGCCCCGCACTGGGTGTCGCGGTAGGGCAGGCGCAGCAGGCGGCGCACGCCGAAGGCGAACCCGGCGCTCGTCAGCCGCCGCAGCGGCGAGCGCGTCGCCGGCAGGACCGCGGCCGGGTGGTGGCGCGACGCGATCGCGCCGTCGGCCGTCCGGGCGACGTCGGCCAGGCGCAGCAGCTCGGCCGGCGGCGTGGCCGCGTCGGCGTCGACGAAGCCGACGAGGTCGGCGTCGGTGCGGCGGAACGTCTCGGCGATGACGCCGCCCTTGCCGAGCTTCGGGTAGGCGTGGGCGACGACGCGGCGGTCGTCGCGGGCGTGCGCGGCGACGATCTCGCCGGTGCGGTCCGTGCAGGCGTCCATCGCGACGTGGAAGCGGACGCCCGGATCCGGGCAGCCGCTGCGGTAGACGGCGAGCGTGCGGTCGATGCGGTGCTCCTCGTTGTGGGCGGGGATGACGATGTCCAGGCGCAACAGGGCCTCCACGGGCGTCGGGGGCGGCGAGCGTCTCCTGCTCCGCGGCGCCGTGGTCCCGCCGGACCCGAGGGTGATGCTGTGGCGGGTGGCCGTCGACGCCGTCTTCGGCCGGGCGCCGCGAACGGCGCCCGACCGACGGAGTACCCAGGTGAGCACGAGGGCGACCCGAAGGTCGCCCTCGTGTGACCGGGATCACACCCGCGGGGTCAGATCCGGGACGTCAGCGCAGGCGGCGCAGCGGCGCGGCGGCGACGACCGCGCGGCCCGCCCCGCCGCGCGCGTCCTCCCAGGCGACGAGCAGCCGCCCGCCGGCGACCGCGACCGCCGGGCGCCACTGGTTCGCCGCCGAGGCCGAGACGCGCCGCACCCGGCCGCGGGCGGCGACGCGGATCGCGCCGACGCCGTCGGCGTGGTCCTGCCAGGCGACGAGCGGCGCCCCGTCGCGCGGGTCGAGCGCGAGCGCCGGGTTCACGCTGACGACCGGCCGGTCGCCGCCGTCGTCGACGCGCCGGCTCGCGCGGCCGACCCGGGCGAGCCGGACGTCGTACAGCGGCGCGGGGGCGATCGTCGCCGCCGCCCGGTGGCCGGTCCAGGCGACGAGCGGCGCCCCGTCGCGGCCGACGGCGACGCTCGGGGCGTCGTCGAGCGCCTCGCGGTCGGCGGGGTCGTCGCTGATCGCCCGCAGCGGCCCGAAGCGGCGCCCGCCGTCGCGCGAGCTGCGCCCGACGATCCGCCAGTCGTAGGTGCGGAAGTCGGTCCAGGCGACGGTGACGTGGCGGCCGCGGGCGCCGACCGCGACGGCCCAGTCGTTGTCGAGCTGGGCGGCGAGGTCGCTGACCGGCGGGTAGGGGTCCAGCTCGCGCGCGCGGCCGACGCGGGCGCCCTCGACGCGGGCGCCCCACACGGCGGCGCGCGGGAGGTCGCCCTCGCGCTGGCGGCCGCGCTCGTCGATCCAGGCGACGTACGCCCGGCCGGCGCCGGTCGCCGCGATCGCCGGCCGCCACTGCGGCGCGCCGCCGCCGGGGACGGGCCGGGCCGGGCCGAAGCGCCGGCCGCCGTCGCGGGAGTGCGCGACGCGGACGCGCCCGGCGCGCTGGACGGCCAGCCACACGTGCCCGCGGGCGCCGGCGGCGAGCGCGGGCCGCTGCCCCGGGCCGAGGTCGCGCGGCGCGCTCCACGTGCGCCCGGCGTCGGCCGACCGGGCCACCTTCACGCGCCAGGCGCTCCCGGCCCGCTCGCTCCAGGCGGCGACGACGCGGCGGCCGTGCGCGGCGAGCGTCACGTGCCGCTGCTCGCCGCGGCCGCGGCTCAGCGCGCGCGCCGCCGAGAACGGCCCGGTCGCCCGCGCCCGCAGCGGCCCGGACGAGCGCTGCGGCGGCAGCTCGACGTCGGCGAACACCGTCCCCTCGACGGGCCCGCCGCCGGCGGCGGCGAGCCGCTCGCGCCGGGCGACGACCGGCTCGCCGAGCGGGTCGGGCACCGACCACGGCTGCACGGCCGCGAACCCGGGCGCCGGGTCCTGGCCGACGAGCCGCCCGGCCGGCCCCGCGCCCGCCGTCCGCGGCTTGACCGCGACGTGCGACTGCGCGTCGGCGGCAACGTCGAACACCTGCCCGGTCATCGACGGCAGCCCGAGCGCGGTGAAGGACGGGTGGCGCAGGACGTCGGCGTACCCGGACGCCTTCAGGTTGTCGGGCGCCCACATCCCGGTCGCCGCGACGGTGTCGCCGACGAAGAACTCGGGCTGGACGAGCAGCCGCACCCCGTCGGCGTCGAGGCGGTCGAGGACGTCGGGCATCCAGGCGTCCTTGCTGATGACGACCCCGATCCGCCCGGCCGGCGTGTCGACCGCGGTCAGGCCGGAGACCGGCCCCGGGCGCAGGTCGAGCTGCGACGGCAGCTCCAGCGGCGTCAGGTACGTCTTCACCTGCCTGGCGACGATCCGCCCGTCGGGGCCGAAGACGAGCGCCATGTTCACCGCGTCGGGCGTCGTCGCCTCGTAGGCGTAGTCGCGCTGCGGCTCGTCGGGGGCGCGCAGCGCGGCGACGAGCGCCGGGTCCTCGACGTCGCAGCGCTCGGCGCCGGGCGGCGGGCGGAACGTCGCCTTCGAGACGCAGACGACGCGCCAGTCGCGGGCCATGTTCACGCCGGCGACGAGCGTCGCGTCGAGCCGGTCGGCGAGCTCGGCGAACGTCTCCACCGCCGTGCGCGCGAACGTGTCGGTCATCGAGACGACGAGCAGGCGCGTCGGCAGCGGCCGCCGCGTCAGCTCCGGGAAGCGCCGCGCGTAGTGCTCGCTCACCGGCCCGTAGGCCCCGATGAGCGCGACGATCGCGTCGACGAGGCTCGTCGCGGCGCGGGCGGCGGTCCCGCGCTCGCCGGTGAACGCGGCGATGAGGCCGACGTCCTCGGGGAGCGTGACGAGGTCGCGCCCGCCGCCGAGGCGGTGCGAGGCGACGTCGCCGGCGCCGTCGGCCACCGGCGGGACGCCGGGGCGGCCGCGCTCGCGCGCGTCGGCGAGCGCGAGCAGCTTCGCGCGGTAGTGCTCGCGCGTGTCGATCCAGTCGGGGGAGACCCGCGGCCCGAGGGCGAAGACGCGGACGGGGTCCGCGGCGGCGGAGGCGGCGAGGGCCGGGACCGCGACGAGGAGCGCCGCCGCCAGCGCGACGGCCCGCCTCACAGCCGGTCGATCGCCTCGGCCAGCCGGCGGTCGAGGTCGGTGACGCCGCCCTCGGAGTGGGTCGTGAGCGTCAGGCGCACCTTGTTCCAGCCGTGGATGAGGATGTCCGGGTGGTGGCCCATCGCCTCCGCGACCTTGGCCACCTTGTTCACGAACACCATCGCGACGGCGAAGTCCGCGAACTCGTAGTCCTGCACCAGCGCGCCGCCGTCCTCTCTCCAGGCCATACCCTTCTCCCCGTGCGGATCGTCTCGCTCGTCCCCCATGCGACCGAACTGCTCTTCGCGCTCGGTCTGGGCGACTCCGTCGTGGGGGTCACCCACGAGTGCGACCATCCTACGGAGGCGCTGGACCGGCCGCGCGTCACGTCCGACCGCCTCCCCCCGGGCCTGTCGGCCGCCGAGATCGACGCGGCCGTCCGCGAGCGCACCGGGCGCGGCGAGGCCATCTATGACCTCGACGTCGAGCTGCTGCGCGAGCTGGAGCCGGACCTGATCGTCACCCAGGCCCTCTGCCCGGTGTGCGCGGTCTCCTACGACGACGTCCGCGCCGTCGCGGCGAAGATGGACCCCGAGCCGCGGGTCATCGCCCTGGACCCGACGACGTTCGGGGAGGCGGTCAACGACATCCGGACGCTGTCGGACGCCACCGGCGCCAAGGAGGCGGCGTTCCTGCTCATCGCCTCGATCGCCAGGCGCGTCGAGGCGGTCAGGCGCGCGGTCGAGGGCGCCGAGCCGGTGCCGGTCGCCGCGCTCGAGTGGCTGGACCCGCCGTTCGCGGCCGGCCACTGGACCCCGCAGCTCATCGAGATGGCCGGCGGGATCGACGTCGTCGGGCTGCCCGGCGAGCGCTCCGAGCAGGTCACCTGGGAGCAGGTGCGCGCCGCCCAGCCCGAGGTCGTCGTCTGCATGCCGTGCGGCTACGGCGCCGGGCGGGCCCTCGAGGAGGCCGAGCGCTACGCCGGCGAGCTCGGGTCGCTCGGCGCGCGGCGCGTCGTCGCGATCGACGCCGCCGGCACGTTCTCGCGCCCGGGCCCGCGGCTCGTCGAGGCGCTCGAGCTGATGGCCCACATCCTCCACCCCGACCGCATCCCGGAGGCGCCGAGTGCGCCGCTCGACGTCGAGGTGGCCACGCCGCGATGAGCGGCGCGGCGGGCCGGATCGCGGCCCTGTACCGCTACCCGGTGAAGGCGATGGCGGCCGAGCCGGTCGAGGCGGCGACGCTCGACTGGTTCGGGATCCGCGGCGACCGCCGCTACGCCTTCGTGCGCAGCGAGGACCCCGGCGGCTTCCCGTGGCTGACGATCCGCCAGGTGCGGGACCTCACCCGCTACCGGCCGCGCTGCCCGGGCGACGACCCGGAGGGCGCGCCGCCGCTCGTGCGCACCCCGGACGGGCGCGAGCTGGCGGTCACCGACCCGGCCCTCGCCGACGAGCTGGCCGCCGCGCACGGGCGCCCGGTGTGGCTGCTGCGCGACCGCCGCGGCCTGTTCGACGCGTTCCCGGTGTCGGTGCTCAGCGTCCAGGCGGTCGCCGCGATCGGCGAGCTGGCCGGCCGGGCGCTCGAGCCGCGCCGCTTCCGCCCGACCGTCGTCGTCGACGCCCCCGGCGGCGGCCCGTTCCCCGAGGAGGCCTGGGTCGGGCGGACGCTCGCGCTCGGCGACGGCGACGACGCCCCGCTCGTGCGCGTCGACCTGCGCGACCGGCGCTGCATGGTCGTCACCGTCGACCCCGACACCGGCGAGCGCGACCCGGCCGTCCTGCGCGCCGTCGTCGAGCACCGCGAGTCGTGCGCGGCCGTCTACGGCTCGGTCGTCCGCCCCGGCACGGTCCGGGTCGGCGCGCCGCTGCGGGTCGTCGGCTGACTCAGAAGTGCGGGCTGCCGAGCCCGCTCTGGGACGCGAACGCGATCCCGAGCGCGACCGACACGACCGCGAGCCCCGCGACGCCGGCCAGCCCGGCCTGCGGCCGGCGCCGGCGGTCGGCGGCCTGGAGCACGAGGCCCGCGAGCGCGCCGCCGACGAGCCCGCCGACGTGGCCGCCGATCGAGATGTTGTTCAGGAACAGGCCGAGGACGAGGTTGAGGACGATCAGCCAGCCGATCCCGGCCTGGAACGGGTCGATGCCCCGGGCGCGCAGCTCGACGAACGCGGCGCCCATGAGCCCGAAGACCGCGCCCGACGCCCCGACCGTGATCGCGTTCGGCTCCAGCAGCAGCGCGCCCGCCGACCCGGCCAGCAGTGACGTCAGGTAGATCGCGGCGAAGCGCACCGAGCCGATCGCCGGCTCGAGCATCTGGCCGAGGATCCACAGCAGGTACATGTTGAACGCGATGTGGATGATCGAGGCGTGCAGGAAGCCGCCGGTGATCAGCCGCCAGTACTGCCCCTCGGCGACGCCCGACAGCGCCGTGTCGCCGACGAACAGGCCCTGGCCGAGCAGCGCGAGGTTCTTGACGACCTCGTTGCCGGCGCCGAAGCCGTTCAGCCCGCCGTCGCCGGCCATGATCTCGGCCAGGTACATGAGGACGTTGACGACGAGCAGCGCCTTCGTGACCGGGGCGGCGTTGCCCGCCATCGCGCGGACCGCGGACGCCGTGCGCACCTTCGTCGTCTGGCGCGAGCACTCGGGGCAGCGCATGCCGACCGGGGTCGGCGTCATGCAGTCGGGGCAGATCGGCCGGCCGCACGACGAGCAGGAGACGCCCGTCTCGCGGTCCGGGTGGCGGTAGCAGGTGGCCATTCGGCGTGCGGACGATAGCGGCGCCGCCTCGCGCGCCGCTCACCGGGTCAGAGCGCCTGCTCCGTCGGCCGCACGAGCAGCTCGTTGACCGCGACGCGCCGCGGGCGGGTGACGATGTAGGCGATCGCGTCGGCGACGTCCTCGGCCTCGAGGCGCTCGACCCCCTCGAAGCGCTTGCGCGACTGCTCGAGGATCTCCGGGCGCAGGTGGCTCTGCAGCTCGGTGTTCGTCCCGCCCGGCTCGACGATCGAGACGCGGACGTGGCGCGTCGTGATCTCCTGGCGCAGCGCCTCGCTGAACGCGTTCACGCCGTGCTTGGTGAGGTTGTAGACGGCGGCGCCGGCGCGCGGGACGCGCCCCGCGGTCGAGCTGATGTTCACGAGGTCGGCGACCCGCCGCGGCTCCTGCTCGGCCGCCCGCAGGAGGTGCGGGAGCGCGGCGTGGGCGACGTAGAGGAGCCCGTTGAGGTTGACGGCGATCATCCGGTCCCACTCCTGGGTGGGCGCGTCGACGACCGGGCCGAGGAGCATGACGCCGGCGTTGTTGATCACGATGTCGAGGCGCCCGAGCTCGCGGACGGCCTCCTCGACCGCCCCGACCGCCTGCTCCTGGTCGGTGACGTCGGCCTCGACCGGCACCGCGCGCACGCCGGTCGCCTCGATCTCCCCGGCGAGGCGGTGCAGGCGGTCGGCGCGGCGGGCGACGAGCGCGACGGCGGCGCCGTGGGCGGCGAGGGCGCGCGCGGCGGCCTCGCCGATGCCGCTGGACGCGCCGGTGACGAGGGCGACGGTTCCATCGAGTCGTTCGGCCATGGCGCGCACCCTACGCGCGCGCCGGGATGGCGCGGCGGCGCGCCGGGCCCCGGGGCGCCGGGAGGCCGCTCAGGGCCAGAGGCGGCGCGCCTCGTTGAGCGCGTCGTGCAGCGTGCGCTCGGCGAGGTCGACGACGTTCTTCGAGACGCGGCGGCGCTGCTTGGAGCGGCGCTTCGTGCGCAGGACGACGAGCGCGACGCCGGCGGCGGTCCCGGCGACGATCGCGGCGGCGGGCCGGGCCCAGTTGCGCGGGTCGCGCATCGCCGACAGCTCCCAGGACTCGAGTTCCTCGGCGGCGGCGAGGCTGATCGAGGTCAGCGTCTCCTCCAGGCGCGCGCCCAGCTCGGCGGGAGGCTCGACGGGCGTCAGCGCGCGGCGCAGCAGCGCCTCGAACTCGGGGCTGGCGGCATCGCTCATCTATCGCCTCCTTTCGCGCTCGATCCCACGATTCCCTCGAGCTGCTTGATCGCCCGGTGCAGGAGGACCTTCGTGGCGCCGTCGGAGCGCCCCATGGCCCGCGCGATCTCGCGGTTGTCCATGCCGAGCGCGAAGCGCATGATCAGGGCTTCGCGGCGGTCGTCGGGCAGCTGCTGCACCCCGGCGAGGATCCGCTTCAGCTCGTCGCGGCCCTCGACGAGATCCTCGGTCGTGTGCGTCGCCGGGAGCACGGTCGACTCGTCGATGTGCGTCTGCGGGCGTCGCGAGCGGTCGCGGTAGTGGTTGGCGGCGAGGTTGTGGGCGATGCGGATGAGCCACGGCCGCAGCGGCCGCCCGCCGGACTCCTCCAGCGCGCGGGCGAAGTGCCGGTAGGCCTGCAGGAACGTCTGCTCCGTGAGGTCCTCGGCGTCGTGATGGTCCCCGACCCGGTAGTACGCGTACGAGTAGACGTCGCGCAGGTGCGTGCGGTACAGCTCGGCGAACTGCGCGTCGAGCTTCGCCTTGTCGGCGCTGTCGGGTTCGTCCACGCACCGAGCCTACCTCTACGCCGCGCCCCCGCCGGCGCGGGCGACCTGGTCGCTCTCGGCCCGGCGGGCGGCGGCCAGCGACGCGACGGTGGCCGCCAGCGAGTCGAGCTCGGTGCCGGCGACGTCGTCTGTCTCGGTCGCGCGGACGCCGCCGTCGCGCAGCAGCTCGCGCAGCTGGCGGGCGAACCCGGCGTCGCGCGAGGCAACGACGCAGCGGTCGGCGCCGACGCCGAGCGCGGCGACCGCGCGGACGTCGAGGCGGCGGGCGACGTGGTCGGTGGGCCGCTCGCCGTCG
>JADGIB010000114.1 GCA_019683665.1 Solirubrobacteraceae bacterium | reverse complement strand
GCCCGATCCCCCGCACGGGCAGCTGCGCCAGGCCGCGTTCGGCGCCGCCTACCGCATGGTGGGCAGCGTCGGGGAGGCCGAGGACCTCGTCCAGGAGGCGTTCCTGCGCCTGCACCGCGAGCGCGCCGCCGGCGCCCGGATCGACTCGGCCGAGGGCTTCCTCGTCACCGTCGTCACGCGGCTGGGGATCGACCACCTGCGCTCGGCCCGCAGCCGCCGCGAGACGGTCGTCGGCGAGTGGCTGCCCGAGCCGATCCTGACCGCCGAGGAGGACGACCCCGGCCGTCACGCCGAGATCGCCGAGTCGCTGTCGATGGCGCTCCTCGTCGTGCTCGAGCGGCTGTCGCCCGAGCAGCGCGCCGTCTTCCTGCTGCGCGACGTCTTCGACTACCCGTACGACCGGATCGCGGCGGTGCTGGGCAAGAGCCCGGCGGCGGTGCGCCAGCTCGCGACGCGGGCGCGGCGCCAGGTCGAGGAGGGCACGCCGCGCTTCGAGACCTCGCGCGAGCAGCGCCGGCTGCTGGCGAACCGCTTCTTCGACGCGATCGAGGAGGGCGACCTCGCCGGCCTGGAGGCGCTCCTGGCCGAGGACGCGGTCGTCCGCAGCGAGGGCGGCAGCGGCCGCGGCGGGCGCGCCGCCCGGGGCCGCGTGCGCTGCCTGCAGGCGATGCGCGCCGGCCTGGCGCGCCTGCAGCGGATGGGCACGACGCTGCGCCGCACCGAGGTCAACGGCGAGCCCGGGCTGCTCGTTGTCGACCGCGACGAGCGGCTCGTCGGCGTCGTGACCGTCGACGTCGCCGGCGGCTGCGTGCAGGCCGTCACCTCGATCTTCAACCCCGACAAGCTGCGCCACCTCGGGCCCGTCGCCGACCGCGACGCGCTCCTGCGGGCGGCGCGCGACCGGACGCGGAGGCCGTCATGACCACCACCCCGACCCCGGACCCGCGCCGCTGGCTGATCCTGGCGGTGATCGCGGTCGCCCAGCTCATGGTCGTCCTCGACGTGACGATCGTGAACATCGCCCTGCCGTCCGCCCAGGCCGACCTCGTCTTCTCCGACGGGTCGCGCCAGTGGGTCGTCACCGCCTACGCGCTGACGTTCGGCTCGCTGCTGCTGCTCGGCGGGCGGATCAGCGACCTCGCCGGGCGCAAGTGGACGTTCGTCGCCGGGCTGCTCGGCTTCGCCGGCGCGTCGGCGGTCGGCGGCGCCGCCCCGGGCATCGAGGTGCTCGTCGCCGCCCGCGCGCTGCAGGGCGGCTTCGCCGCGCTGCTCGCGCCCGCGGCGCTGTCGATCCTGGCGACGACGTTCACCGCGCCCGACGAGCGCGGGCGGGCCTTCGCCGTGTACGGCGCGGTCGCCAGCTCGGGCGCCGCGGTCGGGCTGCTGCTCGGCGGCACGGTCACCGAGCTGCTGTCGTGGCGCTGGACGATGTACGTGAACCTCGCGTTCGCGGTCCCGGCCGCCGCGGCCGCGCTGCGGCTGCTCGTCAACTGCCGCCCGCGGCGGCGGCCGCGGATCGACGTCCCCGGCGCGGCCGTGGCGACCGCCGGCCTGTTCGCGCTCGTCTACGGGTTCGCGAGCGCGGAGATGGACGGCTGGGGCGCGCCGCAGACGGTCGCCGCGCTGGCCGGCGGCGCCGTCGCGCTCGCCGCGTTCGTCGCCCTGGAGCGGCGCGTGCCCGCCCCGCTGCTGCCGCTGCGCGTCGTCGCCGACCGCAACCGCGGCAGCGCGTTCCTGGCCGTCGCGGTCGCCGGCGTGGCGACGTTCGCGACGTTCCTGTTCCTGACGTACTACCTCCAGCGCACGCTGGGGATGTCGCCGATCGAGACCGGCCTGGCCTTCCTGCCGATGGTCGCGCTCGTGATGGTGTCGGCGGGGATCGCGACGACGCGGCTGCTGCCGCGCGTCGGCCCGGCCCCGCTCGTGCCGACCGGGCTGGCGCTCGCGGCGGCCGGGGTCGCCGTCCTCACCGGCATCGACGTCGGCTCGTCGTACGCCGGCGGGGTTCTGCCCGGGCTGCTCGTCGTCGGCGCCGGGTTCGGGCTGATCATGGCGCCGTCGTTCGCGACGGCGACGAGCGGCGTCGCCGCCGCCGACGCGGGCGTCGCCTCCGCGATGGTCAACACGTCCCAGCAGGTCGGCGGCTCGCTGGGGATCGCGCTGCTGTCGACCGTGTTCGCGAGCGCGGCCGGCGGCTCCGTCCCGGCCGCCGGCACCCCGGCGGGGCTCGCGCAGGCGCAGGCCGCCGTCCACGGCTCGACGGTCGTGTTCTGGTGGGCGGCGGCGATCCTCGCCGCGGGCGCGGTCGCCACCGCGCTCCTGTTCCGCCGCGGCGCGATCGCCGCGCCCGAGGGGGCGGGCCTGCCGGCCGGCGACCCGGCCCGCTGAGCCCTCAGCGCCCGCCGTCGCGCAGGAGCCCGGGGGCCCCCGGGCGGCCCGGCCCCCGGGGGCCCCCGGGCAGCGCGAGGACGTCCGGGCCGACGGGCTCGGCCCCGGCGGCGGCGTCGCCGGCGAGGGCGAGCCGGTGGCGGGCGGCGAGCGCGCGCAGCGCGGGCGCGGCCGGCTCGACGCGGGCGGCGTCGGTCGCGCTGAGGACGACGAGCGCCGGCGCGTGGCGGTCGGCCAGCTCGGCCACGGTGTCGAGCGGGGAGTCGGCGCCGAGGTAGACGATCCGCCAGCCGCGGGCGCGCAGCGCGAGGCCGAAGGCGATGAGGCCGAGGTCGTGCTGCTCGCCGGGCAGGCAGGCGAGCACGGCGGCCGGGCCGAGCCCCTGGCCCCAGCCGCGCGCGAGCCCGAGCAGGCGGCCGCGGACGATCGCCGACGCGAAGTGCTCCTGGGCGACCGACGCCTCCCCGCGCTCCCAGCGGTCGCCGAGCTCGCTCAGGTAGGGGATGACGATCTCGCTCAGGAGCGTGTCGACGGTGACCGCGGCGAGCGCCCGGTCGAGGATCGCCTGCGCGCGCGGCTCGTCGAAGGCGTCGAGCGCCTCGGCCAGCTCGCCGCGGACCGCCTCCGGGCGCAGGGCGGCCGGCTCGGCCGCCGCCGCGGGGGCGCCGCCCTCCCGCAGCGCGAGCGCGGCGGCCTCGGCCGCGGCCAGCCCCTCGGCGAGGTGCGCCTGCATCCGGCGGACCCGCTCGACGTCGGCGGGGGCGTAGAGGCGCAGCCCGCCGGGGGAGCGGACCGGCCGCAGCAGCCCGTAGCGGCGCTCCCACGCGCGCAGGAGCTCCGGGCTCACGCCCGTGCGCTTGCTCAGCTCGCCGATGCGCAGCACGCCGTCGCCGTCCACGCCAGAAACTCTACAGGACCTGAACAAGTCCTTGACAACGGTCGCGGGACCTGCTTCTGTACAGGCAGTGAACAATACAAGTACAGGAGATGGACACATGCAGAAGAGCCTCAACGCGCTCGCCGGGACGCTCCTCGTCGTCGGCGGCCTCAACTGGGGACTCGTCGCGATCGCCGAGTTCGACCTCGTCGCCTGGGTGTTCGGCGAGCAGTTCGGCGCGACGAACGCGGCCAGCCGGATCGTCTACGGCCTCGTCGGCCTCGCGGCCGTCTACGCGATCGGCGCGCTGCTCACCCGCCGCCGCGCCCATGCCGGCGACGACGTCCGCGGCCACGCGGCCCCGGTCGCGCGGTAGGCGGCGGGCGTCCCGGGGCTCAGGGCACGAGAACCGGGACGCCCGTCTGGCGCCAGGCGGCGCCCCCGGCGGCGATGCCGTTCGGGCGCTCGGGCAGCAGTGCGTGGCCGTAGTCGCCGGGCTGCTCGGACGGTCACCGATCGGCGGCAGGGCCGCGACGGCGAGGGTCGCGCCGTGGGTCCGGTCGGGGCAACGTGGTCGATGCCGGCCACGAACGGCTCACAATTGGGCAGTGTGCGTTCGTCTGGTGGCGCTGTCGTCTCTGGCAACCCGTGACCGGACCGTGGATGCCTGGATCGTGTCGCGGCTCGGATCGGATCCGGGTAGGCCGCCGAAGTGTCGCTACTGCTCGATCAGGGCTTGCAGGTCGTCGCTGCTGAGCTCACGATCAGGGTCGGGTTTCCCGTCGATGAATGCGCCTTCCTCCGTGAGCAGCTCGACCGGATCCCGCGGGTCGTCCGGATCACTCCACCGGAACCCGGGTGCAACCGTTCCGTCGCTGCGCAGTACGCGGTAGGCATTCGTGCACTGCCTGCAGTTCGCGACGTGCTGCCCGAGCGGCTGGGCTGCGGTCCCCACCGCGTCTGCGAGGCTGCCATAGGTCGTCCAGTGCCCTGGCGGGAGCGCCTCCAAGATGCGATGCAGCGCGGCCCAGTCGAACGTGTCCGCCGGTTGTTCAGGATCCGTTCCTGAGTACACGGCACGGATGTCGGCCAGGCGGCGACCATCGGGAACGCCCCAGAAGGTCCAACCGTTCGTGTGGGAGCCCTTGACGTACCGTCCGGCACCAGAGGGCGACTCGAACAGCTTGCCGTCGACATCGAGCAGGCCGTCAGGGCGGACCGTCGCCGGCCGGCTTTCCCACGTGCCGCTGCGCGGGGTGAGAACTGTTCCCGGGGCGAGGAGCCCGGCGTCGACGAGGTGCTTGATCTGGATCCAACCCGACGACTTCTCGTGTGGGTCGACCACGACCCCTTCGTGGCCCTCGGGCACCGGCCAGATCTGGAGCACGGCGTCGATCAGGGCGTCAGTGCGTGCATCGATCTCCGCCTCGGCCCATGTCGACTCGGCTGAGGCGACGAGCCGGCTGTTGAGCAGGAGGGTGTCCTGCTTGCGCAGTGCGTCGCGCTTCCTGTCCCAAGGGCCATTCGACAGCTTCGAGTTCAGAGAGCTCGTGAGCAACGTCAGATTGCCAAGACGATGGAGTCGCTCGGCACGCTGCTCCTCGGCGTCGGGGTCATCGACGGGCCAGTGGTCCTGCCACTTCTGCGGAAGGATGTGCTCGATCGGGTACCCACGGCGGGGGACCTGCGGCTGGTTCGTCCCCCGTCTGAGGTGATCCTCAATGGCCTCAAGGACCATGCGCAACCGGGCACGCTTGAAGCGACGGAACACCTGGGTTGTTCGCAGGTGATCGCGGACCTCGGCATCTCCGGGCCAGTACGTGCTCGTGACGTTCAGCCGCGAGAGGTACGTGGAAACCTGATTGACCAGCTGTTCAGCGGGCGTGGTGTTGTGAATCCGGATGATCTCGGCGACGACCCGAGCCAGATCGCCGATGTTCAATCCCATGAGCTGACGCCGCACGAGCCAGCTCTCCAGCGTTGAGACCACCGCATCGACGACGGCAGGCGGGATGCCGCGCCCAGGCTGGTGAAGCCAGAGGAGCACTGGCTTGAGCAGCTCGGTGTCCGATGCGCTCATGCGGTACACCGAGAGCTCGACGCGATTGAGTTGGCGGTCAGGGTCTTCGGCGGCTCGGATCCATGCCTCGTAGGCGTCGGCCTGTCGCCGGATCAGCGGAAGGAGATCGGCCACCGTGGTGCCGCTCTCGTGTTGGACGTGCTCGACGTACTGCTTGAACCTCGTGAACGTCGCTCGTGGGCTCACCTCTTCGCCGGTTTGGGAGATGAGCCACTGGTTGAAGAACAGCGAGCTTCGCTGCATCGGATAGCGCCCGACGCTGACCTCGCGCTCCCAGAACTCTGTCTCGAACGGCCACTGATCCAGGTGCGCGCGCGTGTCGGCGCCTTCCGCCGCGAGTCGTTGGAAGACGAAGTTCCGTATGAGGTCGGCGGCGGTGAGTGGAGTGCCGCGAGCGTTCAGCGTCTCGAAGATCTCCTGCGAGTTCTCCGTCGCGGTGAGGTTGATCACGACGAGCTGAAGGCCGCGTGTCAGCGCGCCGGTCAGCGATTGAGCACGGTGGTCACGTTCACCGTCCGACGCGTCGAGCCACTCGGCTACCGATTGCGCGAAGTACGCGTGCGCGCGGGTCACTCGAGCGGCCGCGTGAGTCAGCCGATCGTGGTCGACCGGCACGTCCGCATCCATGACCTCGCCGAATGCGGCCCGATCTCGGTTGCTGTGTCGGAGCTTCAGCCTTGTCTGGCCGCCTGGTACGTAGATCTCCTCGTTGTGCGTGAGGCGTTCGAGCTGTGCGGCCAGCGCTTCGTGACCGCGCTCCTCCAACGCGGACGCCGTGGCGTCCATGAGGAGCTGGAGCGTCGTGAGCCGCTGCTGGCCGTCGATGACACTGCTCGCCTGGAGTCCGCCGAGGATCGGCTCTTGCGCTTGGACGACGATCGCCCCGAGGAAGTGCTTGGCCTCGGCTGAGGACGGGGCTGAGCGGAGCTCCGCGAGCCGGCGAACATCCTGCCAGAGTGGTGCCCACTGCTCCTCTTTCTCCCACACGTACGGACGCTGGAACGGCGGCACCACCAGGTGCTGGGGCTGGATGAAGATGTCCTGCGGTGTGCGGACGTGCGTTTCGATCGGAGACGCTCCTCACTCGCGTCGGCGACGGCGCATCCTGGCCGTCACGATCCGAACGCTCCAGACGCTGCCATGCGACCTGGCGTCATGGGCGCGGCTGGTTTCGAACCAGCGACCTCTCGCGTGTGAAGCGAGCGCTCTCCCACTGAGCTACGCGCCCGGAAGAGGGGTCCGATGCTAGCGATCCCCGCGCGCCCGCGCTCATCGGGCCGCCGCGCCCCGGGCCCTCAGGCGGGCTGGGGCGGGTGGCGGTCCAGGCGCGTCCGCTCGGGGTCCTGCGGGACCCACGGCTGGGCCGACTCGCACCAGACCTCGAGCTGCGGCTCCAGCCAGCTGGGGTCGTCGAGCGTGCCCGCCTTGATGATCGCGACGCCCGGCGCCGACTCGCTGACGGTGACGATCGGCGAGCCGCACCCGGAGCAGAACCGCCGGCGCGTCGGCTGGCCGTGGTCCTCGCCGATCGTGACGTGCTCCGACAGCTCCCCGGTCACCTCGAAGCGGTCCTCGGGCACCGCGACGACGATCGAGAACGCGGTCCCGGTCTGGCGCTGGCAGTTGCGGCAGTGGCAGACCGCGCAGAACAGCGGCTCGGCGTCCGACGTGTAGCTCACCGCCCCGCACAGGCAGCGGCCGTCGAGCTTGCTCATCTCTCTCCCCCTCCGTGGTCGATTCGGCTCGGCCCGGCGAACCGTACCGGCCGTCAGGCGCTCGCGTCGACCGTCCGCTGCAGGAGCCCGCGCGCCCGCGCGTACGCGAGGTCCGCGTCGCCGGCGACGATCACGGCGGCGAGCGCGATCGCCGCGTCGCGGTCGTCGACCTCGGCGGCGAACAGCTCCGGGTCGATCCCGCCGCCGTGGCGGGCGCCGACGAGGCTGTTGAACGCGAGCCGGTAGGCGACGTTGCCGCTGCCGCGCACGATCGCCGACCACAGCGCCTCGTAGGCCTCGAAGCGGATCCGGTAGCGGCGCATGTCGGCCGGGGACGGGATCGCCCGCGCCAGCGCCGGCAGCTCCCGGCGCGTCTCGGCCGGGGCGTTCAGCGCGCACAGCCGCGCCGCGTCGGCGCCGATCGTCGCGCGCATCTGCGCGAACGAGCGCATGACCGACGGGAAGCTCTCGCTCGCGGCGAGGTCGGCGAGGAGGTCGAGCCCCGCCGTCTCGCGCCAGTCGAGCACGCGCGTCGCCCCGCCCTGGGTGACCTGGACGAGCCCGGCCTGCTGCAGGCGCTTGATCGCCTCGCGCACCGCGTGGCGGTTCACGCGGTGCATCTCGCTGAGCGCGCGCTCGGACGGCAGCGCGTCGCCCGGGCGGTACTGTCCCGCGACGATCGCCCGGCGCAGCCGGTCGTGGACGGCCGCGGACCGCAGGCGTGGCGGGGTGGGGCGGATCGACGACGGCACTGGTTGGACCAATCGCGAGGCTATCATGGTCCGCGGACCGTGCTAGGCGGGGAGGTAGCGGTGCCCTGTCGCTCGCAA
Source organism: Solirubrobacteraceae bacterium (assembly GCA_019683665.1). Taxonomy (GTDB): domain Bacteria; phylum Actinomycetota; class Thermoleophilia; order Solirubrobacterales; family Solirubrobacteraceae; genus Capillimicrobium. The sequence goes on along the minus strand of JADGIB010000114.1, from coordinate 2,527 downwards.
TCCGCTCTAGCGAGGCCGAATCCCCTCTCGAGGGGCGAGGCTTTCGGGGTCAGCGCGCCGCAGTCGGTGTCGATGGACCGGGTCCCGCGCGATGTCGGCCCGTGAACCAGGTCAGGTCCGGAAGGAAGCAGCCTTAAGCGGTCCCCGGCAGGCGCAGCGGGAGCTCCCGATCCGGAGCCGGAGGCGACGTCAGCGCCCGGAGACCGGACCTCGAAGGAGGGTGCACGGTCCACTAGGCTGCCCACGCCGATGAGCAGCCCGTACCTCGAACCGACGCGCCTCGACGGCCCGACCCACCCCGGCGAGGAGATCTGCCACATCGTCACCGCCGAGGACCCCGACCGGGCGCTGTGCGGCAAGGACGTCACCGGCTGGCCGTGGAACCCGCCGTGGCCGCTGTGCGTCGTCTGCGCCGACCTCGCGCAGGTCCGCGGCCTCGTCTAGTCCGCCGCGGCCGGGGACCGATCGGCGTCGCGCGCCCGCGTCACCTCGAGGATCGTGCGCGCCGTCAGCTCCGGGTCGTCCCACATCGGCAGGTGCCCGCAGTCGGCGAGCTTCACGTACTCGGCGTCGGGGAGCATCCGGCGCAGCCGCTCGTACCAGCGCGGCCAGCGGATCAGCCAGTCGCGCTCGCCGTAGGCGATCCGCACCGGCACGTCGATCGGCCCGAGCGCGCCGAACGCGTCCTCGCGGCGCGCCGCCTCGATCCCCTCGAGCACGACCGAGCACTCGCGCGCGCCCTCGAGCATGTGCAGCGCCGCCCCCGGCGGCAGCCGGCGCGGGTGGGCGATCACCTCGCGGAACGCGGCTGCGCGCAGGCGCGGGCGCACGGCGAGCAGGTGCAGCATCCGCGGCGTCGACCGCTTCAGGATGTGGTGGGAGCGCAGGAAGTAGCGGTAGACGTGGCGGCCCTCCGGGCTCTCGCCCTTCCAGCCGCCGGCCGGGCACAGCGCGACGACCGAGCGCGCGCGCCCGCGGGCCGCGAGCCCGAGCGACAGCCAGCCGCCGTACGAGCTGCCGGCGATGTGGGCCGTCGCCCAGCCGGCCGCGTCCAGGCGCGCCTCGAGGATGTCGAGCGCGGTCTCGACCGTCATCGGACGCCCGCCCAGGTCCGGGCCGCCGTGGTGGCCGGGGAGCGTGACCGCGAGGACCTCGTGCTCGGGCTCCAGGTACGGCAGCAGCGGCCGCCACGCGTACCACGTGTCGGTGAACCCGTGCAGGAGCAGCAGCGGCGTGCCCGATCCCCCGTGATGCTCAGGCTCCACCCTCACCGCGGGCAACCGTACCCGACCGTCCGGCCCCCGCGCGCCGCCCACCCGGGGATCTAGACTGCGGAGTCCGTGTCGTCCGCGCCTTCGCTGTATCGCCGCCACCGCCCGCGGACCTTCGCCGACGTCGTCGGACAGGAGCACGTCGTGCGCACCCTGTCCAACGCGGTCCAGCAGGGCAAGGTCCACCACGCGAACCTGTTCGTCGGCTCGCGCGGGACCGGCAAGACGTCGATGGCGAAGATCCTCGCCTCGTGCCTGAACTGCGTCGACGGCCCGACCGTGACGCCGTGCGGGCGCTGCGACTCGTGCGTCGCGATCGCGAACGCCACCTCGATGGACGTCATCGAGATGGACGCCGCGTCGAACAACTCGGTCGACGACATCCGCGACCTGCGCGAACGGGTCGCGTTCGCGCCGGTCAGCGGCCGCCACAAGGTCTACATCCTCGACGAGGCGCACATGCTCTCGTCGCAGGCGTGGAACGCGTTCCTCAAGACGCTCGAGGAGCCGCCGCCGAACACGATCTTCGTCCTCGCGACGACCGAGGCGAACAAGGTCCTGCCGACGGTCGTCGACCGCTGCCACCGCTTCGACTTCCGCCGCCCGACCGCCGAGCAGCTCGCCGCCGTCATCCGGCGCGTCGCCGACAAGGAGGGCATCTCGATCGGCCCGGAGGCGGTCGCGCTCATCGCCCGCCACGCGACCGGCTCGTTCCGCGACGCGCTCGGCACGCTCGAGCAGCTCGTCACCTACTCGGGCGACGCGATCGCGCTCGACGACGTCCTCGCGGTCCTCGGCGTCGCCGACGTCGACCTCCTGTTCGAGGCGCTCGACGCGGTCGGGGCCGGCGACGGGCGCGCGACGCTGCTGGCCGCCGACCGGCTGGCCGAGACCGGGCGCGACCCGGCCACGTTCGTCCGCGACCTCGAGGGGCACGCCCGCGCCCTCATGGTCGTGCGCACCCTCGGCGAGGTGCCGCCCGAGCTCGCCCTGTCGCCAGAGTACGACCGCCGCCTGGCCGAGCAGGCCCAGCGCGTCCCGCTCGCGTCGGTCGTGCGGCTGCTCGACCTGCTCGCCGAGGCGCTCGAGGCGATGCGCAACGGCGCCGACCCGCGCACCCAGCTCGAGCTCGCGCTCGTGAAGGCGGCCGCGCCGCAGGTGGACGCGTCCACGCGGGCGCTGCTGGCCCGGATCGACCGGCTCGAGGCCGCGCTCGCCGCCGCCGGCGAGCGTCCCGCGCCCGCCCCGGCCCCGGC
>JADGIB010000113.1 GCA_019683665.1 Solirubrobacteraceae bacterium | reverse complement strand
CCGCGCGGCGGGTCGCGCGGGGTGGGGGGGGGGTGGGGGCGCCGGCCGCGCCCCCCCCCCGACAAGCAACGGGGGTGGGGGAAGCGGCCGGCTGCGACGAGTCCGGGGCCCGAGGCCGTATCGTCCACCGATCATGCGGCTGCTCACCGCCTACGACATCCCGCCGTCGCCCGCACGCGTCCACGAGCCGACCCGGCCGCCGTTCCGGATCGCCGCCGTCCAGCACCGCTGGGACCCCGACCCGCAGCGCCACCGGGCGAACCTCGCCGAGGGCATCGCGCTGGCGGCGGCGGAGGGCGCGAAGCTCGTCTGCCTGCAGGAGCTGACGCTGTCGCCCTACTTCGCGATCGTCCCCGACGGCCCCAAGGACGCCGCCGAGGACATCCCCGACGGCCCGACGACCCGCTTCGCCCGGGAGATGGCCGCCGAGCACGGCCTCCACGTCCACGCCTCGCTCTACGAGCGCGACCCCGACGCGCAGGACGGCCTCGGCTACAACACCGCGATCGTCGTCGCGCCCGACGGCACGCTCGTCGCGCGCACCCGCAAGCTCCACATCCCCGTCACCGCCGGCTACCACGAGGACCGCTACTTCCGGCCCGGGCCCGCCGGCGACGACGCCTTCCCGGTCGTCGGCCTCGGCGACGCCCGCCTCGGCTTCCCGACCTGCTGGGACCAGTGGTTCCCCGAGCTCGCGCGCGCCTACTCGCTCGGCGGCGCCGAGGTGCTCGTCTACCCGACCGCGATCGGCTCCGAGCCCGACCACCCCGACTTCGACACCGAGCCGCTGTGGGAGCGGGTCATCGTCGCCAACGGGATCGCGAACGGGACGTTCATGGTGGCCGTCAACCGCATCGGCCACGAGCCGCCGCTGACGTTCTACGGGTCGAGCTTCATCTCCGACCCCTACGGGCGCATCCTCGTCCAGGCGCCGCGCGACGAGCCGGCCGTCCTCGTCGCCGACCTCGACCTCGACCAGCGCCGCGACTGGCTCGACCTGTTCCCGTTCCTGACGACCCGCCGGCCCGACGCCTACGAGCCGCTGACCTGACGTGCTCGCCGACGTCCCGCCGCCCCCGATCCACCAGGACCCGATCCCGTACCCGGTGCAGCGCAAGCGCGACATGCGCCGCTACGCCGAGCGCCACTACGGGATCGCGTCCTTCCGCCTGGAGGGGCCGAAGGTGATCGTCCAGCACGACACGGCCAACGACTCCTACCGGGCGACCTGGAACACGTTCGCGGCCAACGTGCCCGACCCCGAGCTGCACGAGCGGCCCGGCACCTGCACGCACTTCGTCATCGACGCGGACGGGACGATCCACCAGCTCGTCCCGCTGTCGCTCATGTGCCGCCACACGGTCGGCCTCAACCACACCGCGATCGGGATCGAGCACGTCGGCCGCAGCGACGCGCAGGTCATGGGCAACCGGCGCCAGCTGCGCGCGTCGCTGCGCCTCACGCGGTGGCTGCAGGCCCGCTTCGGGATCGCGACCGAGCACGTCATCGGCCACAGCGAGTCGCTGTCGAGCCCGTACCACCGGGAGCGCGTCGACCGGCTCAAGCGCCAGACCCACGGCGACATGAGCCGGTCGACGATGACGCGCTACCGCCGGATGCTGGAGCGGGACGCGCGCTAGACGCGGTCCTCGATCGGGTCGAGGAAGGCGATCATCTCCTCGGCCCGGTCCTTGAACACCGGCGGGATCTGGATCGTCGTCGCGAGCTTGTCCTCCGGCTCGTCGACGAGGAACCCGCGGTCCTCCGGCGTCCAGGCGTACTCGAACAGCGCCCCGCCCGGCGTGCGGTTGTAGATCGACTTGAAGTAGCCGCGGTCCTTCTGCTCGGTGACGTCCGTGAAGCCGAGGCCCTCCAGCCACGTCTTCACCGAGAACTGGGTCGGCTCGTCGGGCACGTTCCAGGCCCAGTGGTGGGGGGTGCCCTCGGCGAAGTGCCAGGTCCCGGGCCGCACGTCGGGCTCGTGGACGAGCTCGACGCGGCGGGCGAGCCCGTCGCCGGGCAGCTCCCACGCCTGCCGGCCGTCCTCCTCGTCGACCTTCGACATGCCCATGCCGTGCTCGAGGTAGAGCGTCATCTCGAACGGGTCGATGACGCTGATGATCGGCGCGTACGCGCCCTTGATCCCGTGCTCGGCCGGGACCCCGCGCTCGCCCCAGCCGCCCCGCGGGTCGCCGGTCGTGCCGACGAGCGTGTACGGGAGCCCGCACGGGTGCGCGAACTTCAGCCGCTTCGTCCCGAACTCCTCGACGTGCTCGCAGGCGATGCCGAGCTCGTCGAAGCGGTTGGCCCAGTAGTCGATCGAGGACTCGTCGATCGACAGGCCGATCTCCTTGATCTGGTTGGAGCCGCGGCGGCCCATCTTCCCGTGCTGGCGCATCGGGAACGTCGTGATGATGCTGCCGGCGTCGAGCGACCCGTTCGAGTAGTACAGGTGCCAGACGGGCGCCTCGCCGTCGTAGAGCATCGTCTTCTTGATCGGGCGCAGGCCGAGCACCTGGGTGTGGAAGTCCCAGTCCTCCTGGCCGTCCCCGACCGACAGGGTGATGTGGTGGTTGCCGGTGATCGTCCGGGCCATCGGTCCTCTCCTCCTCCTGGTTCCGGAGCGGCGTCGCGCCGCAGGACGTAGATTCGCAGGCGGCCTGACACCGCACAAGCCCACCTGACCGATGCTCGCGCGGCGTCCGGTCAGCTCAGCTTTCGCGCCCGCACGGCGGTGCCGTACGCGCAGATCTCCGTCCAGGTCGTGCCCAGCTCGGAGGTGTCGAACCGGAAGGCGACGATCGCGTTGGCCCCCTTCGACTCGGCCTCCTCGATGAGCCGCTCCGTCGCGTGCTCGCGGCCCTCGGCGAGCATCTTCGTCATGCCCTTCAGCTCGCCGCCGACGAGCGACTTGAACGAGGCCCCGATCTGGGAGCCGACGTTGCGCGAGCGGACGGTGAGGCCGAAGACCTCGCCCAGGACCTCCTCGATCTCCCAGCCGGGGAGGTCGTTCATCGTGGTGATCAGCATTGCGCGACGCTATCGCGCGGCGGGGGCGGCCGGTACCCCGCGCTCGAGCTCGCGGCCGCGCGCCCGAGCTACAGCCCGCCCCAGCCGACGCCGCGCAGCGCGTCGCGCACCCACTGCTCGGCCCCCGCCGCGGCGAGCGTCACGAGCGCCGTCAGCCCGAGCCCGAGGACGAACGACCGCGGGCGGCCGATGAGCAGGGCGACGGCGAGCGCGAGCCCGAGCGCGAGCTCGCCGGCGAGGACGGCCCGCGCCGCGCGCCCGTCCCAGATCGTGGCCAGGAGGATCGCCTCGCCGAGGAAGCTGCCGGCGAGGACGGCGGCGCCGAGCGCGTGGGCGAGCGTCGACGGCGCCGAGCGCCACAGCGCGCCGGCGATCCCGAACACGGCGCCGGCGGCGACGGCGGCCGCGCTCCAGCCGAGCGCGACCGGCACCGCGTAGCCGAGCGCGGCCCGCCCGACCTGCCAGACGGTGAACGCGTACCAGGCGCCGGTGCCGCCGGCGAGCGCGAGCGCGCCGGCGACGGCGCCGAGCGCGGGACGCCGGGCGAAGGCGCCCAGCAGCCAGGCGACGGCCAGCCACGGCGCGCCGAGCGCGATCGCCCCCCGGCCGAGCCGGTCGACCGGCGCGGCGATCGGGCCCGCGTAGGCGATCAGGCCGGCGCCCGCGGCGGCGCGGGCGGCGACGCCGAGGCCGACCGCGGCGACGAGCGAGGCGGCGAGGACGGCCAGGACCCGGCCCGCGCTCGGCCCCTCACCACGCATGGCCGACGAAGACCGGCTCCGGGACGAGCGTCACGCCGAACGCGCGCTGCACCCCGGCGGCGATCTCGCGGGCGAGCGCCACGAGCTCGGCGGTCGTCGCGCCGCCGCGGTTGACGAGCGCGAGCGTGTGCTTGCGGGAGATCCCGACGCGCCCGCGCGTCAGCCCCCGCTCGAACCCGGCGCGGGCGATGAGCCACGCGGCCGACGTCTTCACGCGCCCGTCGGGCTCCGGCCAGGCCGGCGGGCGCTGCGGGGCGGTCCGCGCTGCGAGCGCGGCGAACGCGTCGGCGTCGAGGATCGGGTTGGTGAAGAACGAGCCGGCGCTCACCGACTCGGGGTCGGCGGGGTCGACGACCATCCCCTTGCCGCGGCGCAGCTCGAGGACGGCGGCGCGGACCGCGCGCAGCTCGGCGCGCTCGCCGACGGCGACGCCGAGCCGGTCGGCGAGCTCGGCGTAGGCGATCGGCTCGCTCGCGGCGCCGCGCCGCAGCCGGAAGCGGACGGCGAGGACGACGCGGTCGTCGCGGCCCTTGAACGCGCTGGAGCGGTAGCGGAACGCGCACTCGCCGGCGCCGAGCTCGACGACGTGGCCGCTGCGGCGGTCGAGGACGCGCACGGCCTCGATCGTCTGGGCGACCTCCTGGCCGTAGGCGCCGACGTTCTGGATCGGGGTCGCGCCGGTGCTGCCGGGGATGCCCGACAGGCACTCGATCCCGGACAGGCCCGCCTCGACGGCGCGCGCGACGAGGACGTCCCACGGCTCGCCGGCCTGGACGGTGAGCGTCGCCCCGTCGGCGACGACCCCCCGCGTCTGGACGTGGACGACGGTGCCGTCGAAGCCGGCGTCGGCGACGACGACGTTCGAGCCGCCGCCGAGGACGAGCACGGGCTCGCCGGCGGCGTCGAGCTCGCGGACGGTCCGCACGAGCTCGTCCTCCTCGTGGACGGTCACGATCCGGCGGGCCGGGCCGCCGAGGCGCAGCGTCGTGAGGTCGGCCAGCCGCGGCCCGCTCACCCCTGCTCCTCCGGGCACCAGTACGTCGTGCGCCCGCCGACCTGGGCGCGGGCCAGCTCCGTGCCGCAGCGCGGGCAGCGCCCGCCGCGGACGCGGTGGGGGATGAGCTCGCCGGTGTGCACGCCGCCGAGGCGGATCGCCGACGCGATCGCCTCGCCGAGGTGGCGGTGGAGCCGGTCGAGCTCGGCCGCGTCGAGGTCGCCGGCCGGGCGGCGCGGCGACAGGCCCGCCCGCCACAGCGCCTCGTCGGCGAGCAGGTTGCCGACGCCGGCGAGGACGGCCTGGTCCATGATCCGCGCCTTCAGCGGCGCCGCGCCCCGGCCGACCCGCGCGCGGAACGTCTCGCGGTCGATCTCGGCGGCGTCGGGGCCGAGGCGGTCGAGGTCGGGGAACAGGACGGCCCGCCCGAGGCGGCGCTTGTCGCGCAGGATCAGGCGCCCGCCGTCGGCGAACGCGACGGTGAAGCGGTCCCAGGCGGGGGAGGGGCGCCCGTCGGGCTGCGGGTCGCCGGCGGCCTCGTCGTCGACGACGATCCGCCCGGCCATGCCGAGGTGGAGGCCGAGGACGGGGCCGTCGCCGGCGTCGGTCTCCAGCCACATCGCCTTGCCGCGGCGGCGGGCGGCGGTCAGCTCGCGCCCGGTGAGCGCGGCGGCGATCTCGCCCGGCGCGTGGGGGCGGCAGACGTAGGCATCGGTGTCGTCGACGGCGACGATGCGCCGCCCGAGCGCCCGCTCGGCGATCAACGCTCGGGCGCGCTCGACCTCGGGCAGCTCCGGCATCGGCCCAGAGGGTAATCGGGGGCGATGAACGCCCCCGCTGATATCGTTGACCGTGCAACCATGACCTCCGGCGCCTTCACCCTCGGCGCGGAGAGCGCCGGCGACGGCCGCTTCCGCCGCCAGCAGTCGCGCTTCCGCGACTGGGCCGACGAGACCGCTCCCGGCCGCCACCACCTCTACGTCGCCTACGCCTGCCCGTGGGCGCACCGCACGCTCATCGTGCGGCGCATCAAGGGGCTGGAGGACACGGTCGGCGTCTCGTTCGTCCACCCGTACCGCGACGAGCGCGGCTGGGCCTTCTCCGACGACGAGCACCGCGACGACCTCCACGGCTGGGCCCACCTGTCGGAGGCCTACCGGGCCACCGACCCGTCGTTCGAGGGCCGCGTCAGCGTCCCCGTCCTGTGGGACCGCGAGCAGGGCCGGATCGTCAACAACGAGTCGGCCGACATCATCGTGATGCTCAACCGGTGGGGGACGGAGGGGCCGGACCTCTACCCCGAGGACCTGCGCGCGGAGATCGACGAGATCAACGAGATCGTCTACGAGCGGGTCAACAACGGCGTCTACCGGACCGGGTTCGCGACGACGCAGGAGGCCTACGAGGAGGGCTTCACCGAGCTGTTCGAGACGCTCGCCTGGCTCGACGAGCGGCTCGGCTCGCAGCGCTACCTCGTCGGCGACCGCATCACGCTCGCCGACTGGCGCCTGTTCACGACGCTCGTGCGCTTCGACGCCGTCTACCACGTCCACTTCCGCTGCAACGGGCGGCGCCTCGTCGACCACCCGAACCTGTGGGCGTACGCGCGCGAGCTCTACCAGTGGCCGGGCGTCGCCGAGACCGTGCGCTTCGACGAGATCAAGCGCCACTACTACACGACGCACGACATGCTGAACCCGAAGCGGATCATCCCGCTCGGGCCGCTCGACATGGACTGGACCGCCCCGCACGGGCGCGGCTGAGGCGGCGGGCGCGCGGTAGGCTCGCGGCGCCGTGAGCACCGCGCCCGAGACGACGATCTTCGCCACGATGACCGCGCTCGCGCAGGAGACCGGCGCGATCAACCTCGGGCAGGGCTTCCCCGACGAGGACGGGCCGCCCGAGGTCGTCGAGGCCGCCGTCGCCGCGCTGCGCTCCGGCAGCGCGAACCAGTACGCGCCGCTGGCCGGCGTCCCCGCGCTCGTCGACGCCGTCCGCGACCACCAGCGCCGCCGCTACGGCCTCGAGCCCGAGGACGTCCAGGTCACGTTCGGGGCGACCGAGGCGCTCGCGGCGGCGATGCTCGGGCTGCTGCGCCCCGGCGACGAGGTCGTCGCGCTCGAGCCCGTCTACGACAGCTACGCCGCGATCGCGACGATGGCCGGCGCGACGCTGCGGCGCGTCGCGCTGCACCCGCCGCGCTGGCGGCTGGACGCGGACGAGCTGCGCGCCGCGGTCGGGCCGCGCACCCGCGTCCTGCTGCTCAACAGCCCGCACAACCCGACCGGGCGGGTGCTCGACCGCGGCGAGCTGGAGGCGGTCGCCGGCGTCTGCCGCGAGCACGACCTCGTCGCCGTCACCGACGAGGTCTACGAGCACCTCGTCTTCGACGGCGAGCACGTCCCGCTGGCGACGCTCGACGGGATGGCCGAGCGGACGCTGGCGATCTCGTCGGTCGGCAAGACGTACTCGTTCACCGGCTGGAAGGTCGGCTGGTGCAGCGGGCCGGCCGAGCTCGTCGCCGCCGTCCGCGGCGCCAAGCAGTTCCTCAGCTTCTCGGGCGGGACCCCGCTGCAGCACGCCGCCGCCGCGGCCCTGGCGCTCGGCGACGAGGTGCCGGCCCGGCTCGTCGAGCAGCTGCGCGCCAGGCGCGACCGGCTCGCCGCCGGGCTGCACGAGGCCGGCTTCGGCGTGCTCCCGTGCGAGGGCACGTACTTCCTCACCGCCGACGCGGCGCCGCTGGGCCACGACGACGCCCGGGAGCTGTGCCTGCGCCTGCCCCGCGAGGCGGGCGTCGTCGCGATCCCGGTCGCCGCGTTCGTCGCCGATCCGGCCGGCGAGACCCGCGCGCTGCTGCGCTTCGCGTTCTGCAAGCGCGAGCCGGTCCTGGCCGAGGCGGTCGAGCGCCTCGCCGCCTGGGCGGGGCGCTAGCGGGTCAGCCGCACGCGGGCGGTGGCGGCGATCCGCCGGCCGGCGGCGATCCGCGTCGCGCGGACCGTCGCGGTGACGGCGCGCGCCCGGCGGGCGAGGCGGCGCCCGGCGGCGGTGAGCGGCAGGCGCACCGCGCCGCGCGGGCCGACGCGGACGGTCCCGGCGGCGATCGTCGCCCCGCGGGCGCGGACCTGCAGCCGTCCGGTGCACGTCGCCGGCGGCACGAGCGGGTCGCAGCCGGCGCGCAGCGTCAGCGCCCGCCGCGCGAGCCGCCCGCGCCCGGCGAGCGTCATCGGGCACGGCGCGCCGCGCTGGTCGAGGGGCGGCTCGCCGAGCGCGGCGACCGTGATCCGCGTCCCGCCGCAGCGCGCCGACGCCCACGCGACGCGCGCGCCGTCGGTGTCGACGATCGTCGCGGCCGAGCCGGCCGGCCACAGGCGGGCGACGACCCGCCGCGCCCCGTCGCGCAGCGCGACGACCTCCTGCTCGCCGGCGCCGCGCGGGGTCGCGTAGGCGATCGTGCCGCGGGCCGCGGTGAGCCCGAGGACGCCCCGCGGCTCGGCGGCGACGACGGTCGACGCGCCGTCGCGCGGGGTCACCGCGATCGAGGCGCTCCCGACGGCGGCGGCGACGCTGACGACCGTGCCGGCCTCGTCGACCGTCCACGACGCGCCGGTGGGGACGGGGACGGCGCGCGCGCCGGTCCCCCGGTCGAGGACGGCGACGCCGCCGCCCGGGTCGCGCCAGGCGGCGATCGGGCCGGCGGCCGCGACGCCGCCGCCCGCGGTGGGCGGGGCGGTCGTCCCGAGCGCGACCCCGTCGAGCGTGACCGGGGCGACCGCCGGCGGCTGCCCGGCGCCGGTGCGGGCCGCGCAGCCGCGCAGGAGCGCGAAGCCGTCGCCGAGCGCGACCCCGCCGGGCACGACCCCTCCAGGGCAGGCGGCGAGCATCTGCGGGCGCCCTCCGGTCACGGGGACGGCGAGCAGGCGCGAGCCGGCGTCGCCGCCGGGGCCGTGGGCGAGCGTGTAGGCGACCCGGCCGTCGCCGGCGCTCAGCCCGGCGACGGTCGCCGCCAGCCGCGTGCCGCTCGGCCCGGCCTGGGCCGGGTGCGCGGCCAGGACGCGGCGCGCGCCGCCCGTCAGCGGCTGGGCGACGACCCGGGCCGCGCCGCCGCCGGCGGCCTCGGCCCAGACGACGGCGTCGCCGGCGAGGACCGGCCCCGACGTGAGCGCGCGGGGCGCGTCGACGGTGCGCGCGGCCGGCGCCGGCGCGGCCGCGGCCAGCGCCGCCGGCAGCGCGAGGAGCCCGGCGAGTCGGCGCATGTCCCGCCGCACGCTAGCGGTGCGTCGGGACGGGGCGGCGTGTGACAGGATCGCGGCCCTATGTCCGGTCTCCGCACGATCCGTCCCCGCCGCAGCTGCCACGCCGTCCCGGGATCGAGCGAGCGCTTCCTGGCCAAGGCGCCCGAGCTCCCCGCGGACCAGATCTTCCTCGACCTCGAGGACGCGGTCGCCCCCGACGAGAAGGAGCGCGCCCGCGGCATGGTCATCCAGGCGCTGCGCGAGACCGACTTCGGCGACAAGGCGGTCGTGTGCCGCGTGAACGCGACCGACACCCCGTACTACTACCGGGACCTCATCGACGTCGTCGAGGCCGCCGGCGACCGGCTCGACGCGGTGATGCTGCCGAAGGTGCGCACGCCCGGCGACGTCGAGATGACCGACAAGCTCCTGACCCAGATCGAGATGGCGCGCGGCTGGGAGCTCGGCCGCATCGGCATCGAGGCCCAGATCGAGGACGCGACCGGCCTGCTGGCCTGCGAGCGGATCGCCGCCGCCTCGCCGCGGATGGAGACGCTCGTCTTCGGCCCCGGCGACTACAGCGCCTCGATCGGCATCCCGATCACGACGATCGGCGCCGCCCCGGAGGGCTATCCGGGCGACCACCTCAACTACCTGTACTCGCGGCTCGTCGTCGCCGCCCGCGCCGCCGGGATCCTGGCCATCGACGGCCCCTACGCGGCGTTCAAGGACGAGGCGGGACTGCGCGAGCGCGCCCGGCTCGTCCGCGCGCTCGGCCTCGACGGCAAGTGGACGATCCACCCGTCGCAGATCGAGATCGTCAACGAGACGTTCACGCCGACCCGGGAGGAGTGGGAGCGGGCCGAGGCGATGCTCGCCGCCTACGAGCGGGCGCGGACCGCGGAGGGCCGCGGCGCGGCGATGTTCGAGGGCGAGATGATCGACGAGGCGAACCGCAAGATGGCCGAGCGGATCGCCGCCGCCGGGCGCGCCGCCGGCTACTGAGCCGGCGGGCCGGGCGGCTCGTCGAGCAGGAAGATCTCGAACAGGCGCGGCGGCTCGAACACGACCTGGCTGTGGTAGGCGACGACCGCCCGGCCGGTGGCGGCGGCGACGACCTCGGTCAGCTCGCCGGCGACGACCTCCTGGAAGCGCAGCCGGTAGCCGCGCACGAGGTCGCCCTCGCCGGCGGCGACCATCCGCTCCTCGTTCGGGGTCAGCCCGCCCTCGAGGACGCAGAAGACGTAGCGGTCGTTGAAGTACGTCTTCGCCTTCGTCGGCCCGCGCCCGTAGAGCTGGGCCATCGCGCGGACGATGCCGGTGGAGACGGCGGCGCGCATCGCGCCGAGCGGGTCGTGGGCGCGGTCGGGCGCCATGGCGGGTGGCCTACCCGCCCGGCGCCCGGCCCATGTCCGCGGCCGCTAG
>JADGIB010000112.1 GCA_019683665.1 Solirubrobacteraceae bacterium | reverse complement strand
CGCCATGGTCTTTTTTTTTTTTTGCGGGGGGCGGGGGGGGGTTTGGGTGGGGGGGGGGGGCCGCCGGCCGGGGGGGCCCGCCGCTACCAGTGGACGCCCTTCATCAGGTTCGCCATCGCGATCTGCTCGACCGACGCCTGCTCGCTCGGGTCGGCCTCGCCGCGCGCGGCCGCCGAGTCCGGGAACACCTTGTAGGCGGTGTGGAGGATCTGGTCGACGACCTTCGGCGCGAGCGCGTAGAGGACCTCGCCGAACGTCCCCAGCCGCGTGTTGATCGTCTTCGGCTTCGTGCGGATCGCCTCGCAGATGAGGTCGGCCGCCTCGTCGGGCGTGATCGTCGGGAACGCGTCGTAGATCTTCGTCGGGGCGATCATCGGCGTCTTCACGAGCGGCATGTGGATCGTCGTGAACGTGATGTCGTCGCCGAGCACCTCGGAGCTGACGACGCGCGTCCACGCGTCGAGCGCGGCCTTCGACGCGACGTAGGCGCTGAACCGCGGCGGGTTCGTCTGCGCCCCGATCGAGGAGATGTTGACGATGTGGCCGAACTGCCGCTCCTTCATGTGCGGCAGCAGCGCCATGATCATCCTGATCGCGCCGAAGTAGTTCAGCTGCATCGTGCGCTGGAAGTCGTGGAAGCGGTCCTGGCTGAGCTCGACCGAGCGGCGGATCGAGCGGCCCGCGTTGTTGACGAGCATGTCGATCGCCGCGTGCTCGCTGAGCATCCGGCGCACGCAGGCGTCGATCGCGTCGAGGTCCGAGAGGTCGCACGGGTAGACGCACGCGGTCCCGCCGCGCGCCTCGATCTCGGCCTTGACCTCGAGCAGCTGCTCCTCGGTGCGGGCGACGAGCAGCGGGATGCCGCCCGCCGCGGCGATCTTCAGCGCGGCGGCCCGGCCGATCCCCGACGAGGCGCCGGTGATGACGACCGTGCGGCCGTTGACCGCGCCCTCGAACGAGCGGTCCTTGAACAGGTCCGGGTCGAGGTTGCGCTCCCAGTAGTCCCACAGCCGCCCCGCGTAGGACTCCAGCGGCGGCAGCTCGATCCCGGAGCCGGCCAGCGCCCGCTCGGTGTCGCGCGTGTCGAACTGGGCCGTCAGCCCGACGAACTCGACGACCTCCTCGGGGATGTGGAGGTCGGCGAGGATCGAGCGGCGGATGCCCTTCAGCGCCGGGAGCTGCATGAGCATCGAGCCGACGCCCTTCGGCAGCGCGTCGGTGAGCCGCTTGTCGATGCGCACCGCCATCTGCGGCGCGTGCGCGGCCCGCGCGAACGTGTTCAGGACGTCGCCCGAGCGCATCCCGCCGCGGGTGTCGGTGAGGTGGAACGCCTGCCCGTCGAGGCCGGGCTGGTGGGCGATGTGGTCCATCGCCTCGGCCACGTAGTCGACGGGGACGAGGTTCGTCCAGCCCAGCTCCGGCCCGGCCAGCGGCACCCACTCGGGCAGGTAGTGGCGGGCCTTCTGGATGAGCTTGAAGAAGTAGTAGGGGCCGTCGACCTTGTCCATCTCGCCCGTGCGCGAGTTGCCGACGACGATCGCGGGGCGGTAGACCCGCCACGGGACCCGCGTCTCCTCGCGGACGATCCGCTCGGCCTCGAACTTCGTGCGGTGGTAGGCGGACGGCAGCTCCTGGCCGAGGTCGAAGTGGTCCTCGCGGAACAGGCCCCGGTGGAGGCCGGCGACGGCGATCGACGAGACGTGGTGCAGGCAGCCGGCCTGGAGCGCGTTGGCGAGCGCGACCACGTTGCGGGTGCCGTCGACGTTGGCCGCCTCGTTCGCCTCGTCGGAGGCGGTCATGTCGTAGACCGCCGCGACGTGGAAGACGTGGGCGATGCCCGCGTCGCGCAGCTCGGCGATCCGCGCGTCGTCGAGGCCGAGGCTCGGCTGGGTGAGGTCGCCGACGACCGGCTTGACGCGCTCGGGCCGCCCCCAGCGGGCGATGAGCTCGTCGAGCCGCTCCATGGAGCTCTCGCGCACGAGCACGTGGACGTCGCCCTGGCGCCGCTGCAGCAGCACCTCGACCAGATGGCGGCCGATGAAGCCGGTCGCGCCGGTCACGAAGTACGTCATCGCTCCCTCTCTCCCGTGGTCAGACGGGGAGCCTATACCCGGCGGGGCCGGGGGCCCGCAGGCCGCGCGGCGCGCGCCCTACCAGCCGCCGTGCCAGTCGCCGGCGAGCTTCTTGGCCGCCTTCTTGCGCCGCTCCTTGCGCTGGTCGAGCTTCCACTGGATGAGCGAGAGCACGAGCACCAGCGTCGGGAAGAAGATGATGACCAGGAACCCCGCGTTCGTGATGTTCTTGTCCGTCACCGGGCCGTAGGTGCCCTCCCCGTGGTCGGGGTCGGCGGCCAGGGCGACGGGGGCCAGCAGCGCGAGGCTGACCAGCAGGGCGGAGGTGGTCACGGCGAGTCGGCGCATCGCGGGCGGAGTATACGAGCCGGGCGGTCGTCCCGGCGTCCCGCTCAAGGGCGCGCGGGACCGTCCGACCCATCGGCCCATGAGGCCCCGGCTCCTCGCACCGATCGTCGCCGCGCTCCTCGCCGCGGCGGCGGCCGCGGGCGTCGTCGCGGCCCGCGACGGCGACGGCGGCGACGCCCCCTTCCGGGCGGAGGTCCGCCACGCCCAGGTCGGCGACCAGCGGATCGCCTGGTACGAGCGCGGCAGCGGCCCGCCGCTCGTCATGCTGATCGGGACCGGCTCGACGATGGCCGAGTGGGACCCGGCGCTGCTGGAGCGGCTCGCGCGCCGCCACCGGCTCATCCTCCTCGACTACCCGGGCATCGGGCGCTCGTCGCCGCTGCCGAAGGGGCGGCTGACGTTCGCCTGGCTGGCCGACGTGACCGCCGGCTTCATGGCCGCGATCGGCGTGCCGCAGGCCGACGTCCTCGGCTGGTCGATGGGCGGGTTCGTCGCCCAGCAGCTGGCGATCCGCCGGCCGGGCGCGGTGCGGCGCCTGATCCTGGCCTGGACGAACCCGGGCGGCGACCTCGCCGTCCTGGGCGACGAGGCCGACCAGGAGGACGACAGCGACCCCGACCCGTCCGAGGCGCAGGTCCTGCGGATGCTGTTCCCGCGCACGCCGGCGGGCCGCGCCGAGGGGCGGGCCTTCCTGCGGCGCCTGGAGGACGCCTCGCAGGACGGGACGATCCCCGACGACTTCGAGGTGCCGCGGGCGACGCAGCGGGCGCAGGTCGCCGCCGAGGACCGTGGCTGCGCTCGAACGCGAACGCCGACGCGCTGCGCGACCTGCGGATGCCGGTGCTCGTGACCGGCGGCCGGGTCGACCCGGTGACCCCGGTCGAGAACGCGCGGCGGATCCCGGGCGCCCGCCTGGAGGTGTTCGCCGGCTCGCACGCGTTCCTGTGCTCCGAGCGGGCGCGCTTCACCGCGGTCGTCGACGACTTCCTCGGCTGAGTCGGGGAGAATCCCCGCCATGTCCACGGACGGCGGTCTGCGGCTCGAGCGCCTCGACGGCGGGATCGCCGTCGCCCGGCTCGACCGCCCCGAGGTCCGCAACGCGCTCGACACGGCGACGGTCGTCGCGCTCGCCGGCGCGTTCGAGCGGCTCGCGGCCGATGACGGCCTGCGCGCGCTCGTCCTGTCGACGACGAGCGAGCGGGCGCTGTGCGCAGGCGCCGACCTGCGCGAGCCGCTCGACCGCGCCGGCGGGGTGGCGCGGATGGAGGCGTTCGCCCGCCTCTACGCGGCCGTCGACGCGTTCCCGGCCCCGACCGTGTGCGTCTGCGTCGGCAACGTCGTCGGCGCCGGGGCCGAGCTGGCCGCCGGCTGCGACCTGCGCGTCGGCGGCGACAACCTGCGCCTCGCCTGGGCCGGCGCCCGCGTCGGCGCGCCGGTCGGCCCGGCGCGGCTCGTGCCGCTCGTCGGGCGGTCGGTCGCGACCGACTGGCTGCTGACCGGGCGCACGATCGGCGTCGAGGAGGCGGCCGCCGCCCGCTTCATGCACCGGACCGCGCCGGCCGCCCGGGCCGAGGCGGCCGCGCTGGAGCTCGCCCGCGAGGTCGCCGCCCACCGGCCCGACGGGGTCCGCGCGCTGAAGGCGATGCTGCGCGAGTACGAGCGCTCGGCCGAGCGGATCGCCGACGAGAACGCCCGGCTCGTCGCCTTCCAGCGCGACGGCGCCGGCCTGCCGCGCCGCTGACGCCGGCGCCGGCGCGCGGCCGCGTCCCGGGGCGGGCGGCCGTTCCTACCATGCGCCCCATGGCCGTGGTCATCGCCTCCGACCTGCGCAAGGACGTCGCCGGCGCGCCGCTGCTGCGCGGCGTCAGCTTCAAGCTGGAGCGCCGTGACCGCATGACGATCGCCGGGCGCAACGGCGCCGGCAAGACGACGCTGCTGCGGATGCTCGCCGGCGAGAGCTCGATCGACGGCGGCGAGCTCGTCTTCGAGAAGCACGCGAAGGTGGCGCTCCACGACCAGCGCCCGCCGCGCGAGCGCGACCTGACCCTGCGCGAGTACGTCCTGTCGGGCGCCGCCGAGCTCATCGCGCTGGAGCGGGAGCTCGCCGACCTCGAGCAGGCGATGGCGGACGGTGCGATGGACGACGCGACGTTCGACGCCTACGCCCGCGCCCAGTCGCGCCTGGAGGCGGCCGGCGGCTACACGTGGCGCGAGGACGCGATGGCGACGATCCGCGGCCTCGGCTTCGGCGAGGACGACCTCGACCGCCGCCTGGACACGTTCTCCGGCGGCGAGCTGACGCGCGGCTCGCTGGCCCGCGCGCTCGTCGCCCGGCCCGACCTGCTCCTCCTCGACGAGCCGACGAACCACCTCGACATCGCCTCGCTGGAGTGGCTCGAGCAGCAGCTCGTCCAGATGGACACGGCGATCGTCCTCGTCGCCCACGACCGCTGGTTCCTGGAGGCGGTCGGCACCGCCGTGCTCGAGATCGAGGCCGGCCGCGGCCGCTTCTTCGCCGGGCCGTGGCACACGTGGCGCCAGGAGCAGGCGGCGCGCGAACTCGCGCTCGGGCGCGCGATCGACAGGCAGCGCAAGGCGATCGCCCGCATCGAGCGCTTCGTCGAGCGCTTCCGGGCCAAGGCGACGAAGGCCCGCCAGGTCCAGTCGCGCCTGAAGGCGCTCGACCGGATGGAGCGCATCGAGCGCGACCCGCGCGACGACCGCGAGCTGGCCTTCAGCTTCAAGCGCCCCGAGCGCTCCGGCCGCGTCGTCTTCGAGCTGACCGGCGCGCGCCTGGAGGTCCCCGGCCGCGTCCTCGTCGAGGACGGCGAGCTGTGGCTGGAGCGCGGCGAGCACGTGACGCTCGTCGGGGCCAACGGCGCCGGCAAGTCGACGCTCGTGAAGGCGCTCGCCGGGGAGCGGCCGCTCGACGGCGGCCGGCTGTCGGTCGGCCACAACGTGAGGATCGGCGTCCTGGCCCAGCACGCCGAGTCGCTCGACGAGACCGGCACGGTCGTCCAGGCCTGCCAGCGCGCGACCGGGCTGACCGAGAACAAGGCGCGGGCGCTGCTGGGGCGCTTCCTGTTCAGCGGGGAGGAGGCCGACAAGCCGGTCGCCGGCCTGTCGGGCGGCGAGCGCCAGCGGCTGTCGCTGGCGATCCTCGTCGAGTCCGGGGCGAACGTCCTCATCCTCGACGAGCCGACGAACCACCTCGACATCGAGAGCCGCGAGGCGCTCGAGGACGCGCTGTCGGAGTTCCCGGGCTCGCTGCTGCTCGTCTCCCACGACCGCGCGCTGCTCGACGCGGTCGGCACCCGCACGATCGCCGTCGAGGACGGGACGCTGCGCTCCTACCAGGGCGGCTGGGCCGACTACCTGGCGCACCGCCGCGCCCGCGAGGAGGCCGAGCAGGCGGCGAGGGCGGCGGCCAGGCGCGCCGCGAACGGCGGCGGCGCCAAGGCGGCCGCGAAGGCGGACGAGCGGCCCAAGCCGTCGAAGAACCAGGCCAAGCGTCAAGCTCAACTCGAGCGTGAGATCGAGCGCGCGGAGGCCGAGCTGAAGGCGATCGAGGACGAGCTCTCGGATCCTTCGGCCTGGGCGTCGCCGAGCGCGGCCGAGCGCGCGGCCCAGCGCCACAGCGCCGCCAAGCAGCGGGTCGCGGAGCTGATGGCGGAGTGGGAGGCGGTCGCCGGCGGCTGACCGCCGGCGCGGGCGGGCCCGCGCTCAGGCCAGGCCGAGCTCGCGCCCGATCCGCGCCCGCAGCGCGACGAACTCGGGATGCTCGCGCAGCGCCCGGTCGCGCTCGTGCGGCGGGAACGGCACCGGCTGGTCGAGGACGATCCGGCCCGGGCGCGGGCTCATGACGAGGACGCGGGTCCCGAGGTAGAGCGCCTCCTCGACGCTGTGGGTGATGAAGAGGACGGTCTGGCCGGCGTCGCGCCAGATCGTCAGCAGCTCGTCCTGCATCCGCTCGCGGGTCAGCGCGTCGAGCGCCCCGAACGGCTCGTCCATGAGCAGGATCTCGGGGTCGTTGGCCAGCGCCCGCGCGATCTGGCAGCGCTGCTGCATGCCGCCCGACAGCTCGTAGGTCGCGTGGTCGGCGAACTCGGCCAGGCCGACGAGCGCGAGCAGCCGGTCGGCGATCGCGCGCCGCTGCGCCCGCCGCACGTGGCGCAGCCGCGGGCCGAGCGCCACGTTCTCGCGCACCGACATCCACGGGTAGAGGTTCGGCTGCTGGAAGACGACGCCGCGGTCGGGGCCCGGGCCCCGGATCTCCTCGTCGCCGAGGGTCACCCGGCCCCGCGTCGGCCGGTGGAAGCCGGCGATGAGGCCCAGGAGCGTCGACTTGCCGCAGCCGGACGGGCCGACGACCGAGACGAACTCGCCGGGCTCGATGACGAGGTCGACGTGGTCGAGGGCGAGCACGTCGCCGCCGCGGCCGGCGTAGACGTGGGTGACCCCGTGCAGGGCCACCCGGTGCCGCTGCGCGGCACCGGACGGCCCCGTCGGGGCGGTCGCCGGGATGGCGCCCGTCGCCGTCATCCTCAGCCGGCCGCCTGCCGGGCGAACGTCGGGTTGACGGCCTTCTCGTAGTCGGCCTCCGGCCTGACGTCGGGGATCTCGCCGACCTCCTGGTTGAACTTCGCCGTCTCGAACAGGTCCTTGCCGAGCTTGCCGCCCAGGTAGTCCGGGCCCGCCTGCTCGGCCGCCGTCAGGTAGATGAGGCCCTTGATCTGGGGCAGCACCTCCTCGGCGGTCAGGTTCAGCTCGGCGGCGATCGCCTCGGCCGCGGCCTGCGGGTCGTCCTTGATGAGCCGGACCGCGCGGTCCTGCTGGCGGACCCACTCGGTCACCGCGTCCGGGTACTTCGTCGCGAACTCGTCGGTCACGAGCGCGAGGTCGTACGTCGTCTTGCCGCGCTCGGCCATCTCGGCGCTCGTGAGGATGATCCTGCCGCCCTCGTCGACGATCCGGGCGAGGTTCGGGTTCCACACGTACGCGCCGTCGATGTCGCCGCGCGTCCAGGCGGCGTAGATCTCGTCGGGCTCGGCGTCGATGATGTCGACGTCGCCGGCCGACAGGCCCGCGTCCTCGATCGCGGCGAGCAGGCTGTAGTGGGTCGTCGAGGCCAGCGGCGCCGCGATCTTGCGGCCCTTGAGGTCCTCGACCGACGCGATGTCGTCGCGGACGACGAGCGCCTCGGCCTCGCCGATGACGTCGAAGATCCACGGCACCTGGAAGGCGATCCCGTTCGACAGGCCGCGCGAGACCGGGCTGGAGCCGGCCAGGCCGATGTCGATCGAGCTCGCGGCGACCGCCTCGATCACCGAGCCGCCCGAGTCGAAGATCTTCCACTCGATCTCCGTGTCGGGGAAGGCCTCCTCGAGCCAGCCGTTGTGCTTGACGATGAGGTCGCCGTTGGGGATCGCCTGGTAGGCGATCGTGATCTTCTCGGGCGCCTCCGAGCCGCCGCTGCCGGCCGCCGCGGTCGCGGCCGCCGTGCCGGTCGCGCCGGTCGCGCCGTCGTCGTCGCCGGAGCCGCAGCCGGCGGCGGTCAGGGCGGCGAGCAGGATCAGGGCGAGCAGGGCCCGCAGGGAGTGCTTCATGCGTCTCCTCGGTGGGGTGTGGTCGACAGAGCGGTCATGCCCGGCCTCGCCAGGGCACGACGAGGCGCTCGACCGCCTTGACGAGCTGGTCGAGCAGGATCGCCGCGAGCCCGATCACGATGATGCAGAGCACCGCGACGTCGGTCTGCTGGAACTTCTTCGTCGACCAGGCCAGCCCGCCGATGCCGGGCAGGCCGTCGACGGTCTCGGCCGCGACGATCGTCGTCCAGGCGAACCCGATCGCGAGGCGCAGGCCGGTGAAGAACTCGGGCAGGACGGAGGGCACGACGACGTGGCGCAGGAGCTGCAGGCGCCCGGCGCCGAGCGCGCGGGCGGCGTCGAGACGCGTCTGCGGGATCCCGCGCACGCCGCTGACGACCGAGAGCGCGATCGGCGGGAACGAGGCGAGGAAGAGGAGCCAGATCTTCGACGTGTCCTCGATGCCGAACCAGATGATCAGCAGCGAGAAGTAGGCGAGCGGGGGCAGGGCCCGCACGAAGTTCACGTACGGCTCGGCGATGACCTGGAAGGGGCGGACGGTTGCGAGCAGCAGGCCGAGCGGGACGCCGAACAGGATCGCGAAGAACAGGCCGTTGCCGATCCGCCACAGGCTTGCCCCGAGGTGCTCCCACAGGTACGCGTCCGACAGGCCGACGCGGCCGTCGTGGACGGTGACCGACTCGACGAAGCGGTCCCACACGTCGGCCGGGCTGGGGACGAACAGGTCGGGCCAGACGTCGAGCGCGGCGACGATCCACCAGATCGCGACGACGACGGCGAGCGACAGGAGGCGCAGGGCGACGCGCAGGGCGGCGCCGTCGGGGAGTCGCAGGCGGCGCCGCGCACGGGTGGCGGGCACCGGGACCGGCGCATTGCCCGTAATCTCGACCATATATGTCGGCATTATAGGCAAGGCGGGGGTGCCGGTTCACCGCCTCTTCACCGCGCGCCGTCCCGCGGCGGCCACGCTGGCGGCATGTCGCAGGATCTCCAGCACCACCTCGACGGCCGCCTCGGCCTGAACGTCCCGCGCGAGACCTGGCCGTCGCCGGCCCTGCTGAAGGCCTACGAGCCCGCCGGGTTCGCCTGGGTCCAGGTCCACACGCCGCCCATCGGCGTGCTCGCCGCGCGCGACGGCGCCTGCCGCCACGCCCGCGCCCTGCCGTGTAGCACATCGCGCGCCGCCGCCCCGCGCGGGATCGCCCGTTCGTCGAGTGGGGTTCACGCGGTCGGGGCGTCGCCGACCACCACCTCGTTATGCGCTTCCCAATCCAGACGAAGTTGGTGGGTTCTGCGGCGTTCCTCGTCGTGTGCCTCCTGGTGGTCGGCATCGTCGGCATCACCAGCCTGTCCTCCGTGTCCAGCAAGGGCGAGACGGTCGACGCGAAGGTCGTCGCGCCGCTGGCCGACGTCGCTGACGTGCGCGCGGTGTTCAACCAGAACCTCTCGCTCGTCGCCTCGATGATCCTCGAGGACGATCCGAAGGAGATCGCGGCCATCGAGGAGCAGTTCGCGGCCAACCGCGGGGTCATGTCCGAGCGCCTCGAGGCGGTCTCCAAGACGCTCGTCACCGCCGAGGCCCGGCAGACCTTCGAGGCGTTCACCAAGGACCGCGAGGCCGTCGCCGCGGCCGCCGACCGGGCGATCGAGCTCGCGAAGGCCGGCCGCAACGACGAGGCCTATGCGATCTTCAAGGGCGAGGTCCGCCCGGGGTTCGAGGTCGTCGCCCAGGACCTCGAGCGGCTCTCCCAGAGCAAGCGGAGCGTCGGCACGACCGAGACGAAGGCGATCAAGGACCTCTACGCGTCGCGGCGCACGCTGTCGATCGTCGTCATGATCGTCGCCGCGCTGGGCGGATTCGCGCTCTCCTTCCTGCTCGCCCGCGGGATCCGCCGCTCGGTCGGCGACGTGCTCGACCGGCTGCACTCGCTGCGCGACCGCGACACCGCGCACCTGCGCGAGGCGCTGGAGGCGGTGCGCGGGGGCGACCTCACCGTCCGCGTGTCCCCGTCGACAGAGCCGATCGAGCGGATCAGCCGCGACGAGCTGGGCGACTCGGCGCTGGCCACGAACGAGATCGCGGCGGCGACCGCGGCGGCGATGGAGGCCTACAACGAGACGTCGAACGCGCTGGCGGAGATGATCGGCGACGTGGCGAAGACCGCGGAGACGGTCGCGTCGGCCTCCGAGCAGATGGCGTCGACCTCCGAGGAGGGCGGCCGGGCCGTCTCGGAGATCGCCCACGCCGTCAGCGACGTCGCCGCCGGCGCCGAGCGCCAGGTCAAGCAGGTCGAGCAGTCGCGCCAGGCGATGGAGGAGACCGCCCGCCTCGCCGACGAGACCCAGGAGCGGGCGAACACCGGCGCCGCCGCCGCGGTCCAGGCGACCGAGGCGATGGCGGCCGTGCGCGCCTCGTCGGGCGCCGTCAGCGAGGCGATGGCGTCGCTGGCCGCCAAGTCGGACGAGATCGGCGGGATCGTGTCGGCCATCACCGGGATCGCCGAGCAGACGAACCTGCTGGCGCTGAACGCCGCGATCGAGGCGGCGCGGGCCGGGGAGCAGGGCCGCGGCTTCGCGGTCGTGGCCGAGCAGGTGCGCAAGCTGGCCGAGGAGTCG
>JADGIB010000111.1 GCA_019683665.1 Solirubrobacteraceae bacterium | reverse complement strand
CCCCCGGGGCCGGCGGGGCCGGGGGGGGGCGCGCCCCGGGGCCCGGCCGGCCGCGGGCGCGTCAGGCCGGGCGGACCGGGCCCTGCCCGGCGCCGGTCGCCTCGACCGCCGCGGCGATCTCCTCGAGGTCGGCGTCGGTGAGCCGCAGCCCGGCGGCGGCGATCCAGCCGTCGACCTGCTCGGGCGAGCGCGCGCCGACGATCGCCGCGGTCACCCCGGGCCAGTGGAGCGTCCACGCGACGGCGACGGCGGCGACGCTCACCCCGTGGCGCTCGGCCACCGGGCGCAGCGCGTCGGCGAGCGCGAGGTTGCGCTCGAGCCGCGGCGAGGTGAACTCGGGGTTCTGCGCCCGCCAGTCGCCGGGGTCGAGGGTCGCGCTGCGCTCGCGCGTCCAGCGGCCGGTCAGCAGGCCCGACTGCATCGGGCTGTAGACGATGACGCCGGTCCCGTGCTCGCGGCACCAGGGGATCTCGGCCCCGCCGGCGCGGCGCTCGATGAGCGAGAGCGGCGGCTGCAGGGTCCCGACGTGGCCGACCGCCTCGCAGCGCTCGAGCAGGCCGACGTCGAAGTTCGAGACGCCGCCGGCGCGGACCTTGCCCTCGGCGATCAGCTCGAGCATCGCGCCCCACGACTCCTCGACGGGCACGCCGCTCTCGTCGGGCCAGTGGAACTGGTAGAGGTCGATGCGCTCGACCCCGAGCCGCCGCAGCGACGCCTCGCACTCGCGCCGGATCGAGTCCGGCGCGAGGACGCGGTCGGGGGCGGCGTCGGGCCGCGCCTCGTCCCAGGTCAGGCCGCCCTTCGTGAACACGAGCGGGCGGTCGGCCTCGGGCAGCTCGCGCAGCGCGCGGCCGACGACCTCCTCGGAGTGCCCGCGCCCGTAGACGGCGGCGGTGTCGATCCAGTTGATCCCCAGCGAGACCGCGTGGTGGATGGCGGCGACGGAGTCGTCGTCGTCCTGCGGGCCCCAGCCGAAGGCCCACGGGCCGCCGATCGCCCAGGCGCCGAAGCCGACGGTCGTGATCTCCATCCCGGTGCGCCCCAGCGGGCGCGTCGGCATGCTCACGCGGGTCGCCCCGGCCGCTGGCGGCCGGTCCCGTTGCTCATCGCGTCCATGCCGGGATGGCTATCCGCTGCGCGGCCCGCCGTCAACGGCGGCGTCCTCGATCCGGTGGCGCAGCTCGCCGCCGCGGCCGGCCGCGACCGCCCGCGCGACGCGCCGCTCGCTGACCTCGACGCCGCGGCGCTGGGCGAGCTCGAGGAGCTGCTGGCGCTCCTCGGACTCGCGGGCCGCCTTGACGAACAGCCAGCCGAACAGCCCGAGCGTGAGCAGCGACGACTCGACCATCATGATCGCGCCGGCCGTCGTCTGGTCGGCGACCAGCTCGCCGTAGACCGGGTAGAGGACGGTCCCCGACCAGACGATGACGTTGCCGAGCACGGCGCCGATGAGCCGCACCGCGACGATGTAGACGAGCTTGGCGAGGTTGCCGAACCAGGCCGGCTGGGGCAGCGGCCCGAAGAGCGGCATCCACATCGCCATCCCGCCGGCGACGAACAGCGCGTGCTGGAGGGCGTGGACGCCCTCGTGGCGGACGGCGGCCTCGTGCAGCGGCGCCAGGTGCCACAGGTAGAGGTTCGCCGCCCACAGCGACAGCGCGACGAGCGGGTTCGACAGCAGCCGCAGCGGGCCGAGCAGGCGGGTGCGCAGGATCGGGGCCAGCAGCGGCCCGGTGAGGCCGAGGACGAGCAGGAGCGTCGCCACGTCGCCGAGCAGGAGGTGCTCGGTCATGTGCCAGACGAACGTCTCCCCGGCGAGGTCCCCGAGCGCCGTGAGGGCGAGGACGACGAGGAGCAGGCCGCCGTGGAAGCAGGCCTGGCGCCAGCCGGGGACCGGCCTGCCGCGCTCGCGCAGCCGGTGGGCGCGCAGCGCGTAGAGGATGCCGGCGACGGTGGCCGGGACGAGCTCCAGCGGCGCGATCGAGACGGCGGCGTGCATCCTCTCCCGCCCCGAACCTACCGCGCCGGGGCCCGCCGCCGGCCCGGCCGTCGCCGCTCAGACCGCCGTCGCGGCGACCTCGGCCCAGAGCTCGCCGATCGCGCGCTCGGCCGCCCGCAGGCTCTCGGCCGCCAGCGGGCGCAGGTCGGCCATCTGCGGGGTGACGTCGGCGAGCGTCAGCTCGGCGACGATGACCCGCGTCGGCTGCAGGCCGGTGAGGCTGAGGCCGTGCGGCAGCCACGGCTCGGCGTGGTCCCAGCCCTCCCGCGGGGTGCCCGGCCCGTAGCCGCCGCCGCGACTGGCGAGCACGATGAGCTCGCGGCCGCCGAGCCGGCCCGCGCCGGTGGCGGGGTCGAACGAGATCCCCGGGGCGACGAGGTGGTCGACCCACGCCTTCACGGAGCTCGGCGCGCCGTAGTTGTCGAGCGGCAGGCCGAGGACGACCGTGTCGGCGGCGCGGACCTCGGCGGCCAGCTCGGCCGCCAGCGCCCAGGCCCGGGCCTGGCCCGGGGTGTGCTCGTCGGGCGGCACGGACCGCGCGGTCGCGGCGTCGTGGTCGAGGTGCGGCGGCGGGTCGGCGCCGAGGTCGCGGCGGGTCACGGTCCCGTCGGGATGGCGCTCCCGCCAGCGGGCGACGGCCCGGGCGGTGAGGCGGCGGCTGACCGACCGGTCGCCCTGGACGCTCGCGTCGAGGTGGAGGAGATGGCGCTCGGACACTGGGTTACACCCGCAGATCGTTTGTGGAGCACAAATGAATATCACACCGTCAGTCGTGTGCGGACGCACTACCCTGGGCGCATCGCACCGAGCGCCTCCACGACGACCGCGCGGGCCAGCGCCGGCCCGCTCCTCGACCACCTCGGGCGGCTCGTCCGCTCCGGCGGCGAGCCCGCGCTGGCCCGGCTCGGGCTGCGCCCGCGCCACCTCGTCGCGCTGACGATCCTGCGCGACCACGGCGGCGAGATCCGGCAGCAGCGGATGGCCGCCGCGCTCCAGATCGACGGCACGAACCTCGTCGGGCTGCTCAACCACCTCGAGGCCGCGGGGCTCGTCGAGCGGCGCCGCTCGCCCGAGGACCGCCGCCGCCACGTCGTCGAGCTCACCGGCGCCGGCCGCCGGCGGCTGGCGCAGGCCGAGGACGCGCTCGCCGCGCTCGAGGACGAGCTGCTCGGCGCGCTGGACGACGGCGAGCGCGAGACGCTCTACCGGCTGCTGCGCAAGGCGACCGGCGGGCAGGCCGGCTGCGCCGGGCAGGCCGCGGCCTGCGCCGGCGACGACGCCGGCTGCTGACCGTCAGTCGCGCCGGCCGCGGCCGTACAGGAGCCGGAACAGCCGCGAGATGAGCCGGCTGCGCCGCGCGTCGTAGGGGAAGTGGTGGACGTCGCGCCGCGGGTGCAGGCGCGAGACGAGGATCGCCTGCTGCGCGCAGTACTTGCGGATGCCGCCGGCGCCGTGGCGCGAGCCCAGGCCCGACGCCTTCCAGCCGCCCATCGGCAGCTCGAGCACGGCGTAGTTGAGCAGCGCGTCGTTGACGTTCACCGCCCCCGCCTCCAGCCGGCGGGCGATCGCCTCGGCGCGGGCGACGTCGCGGCTGAACACCGAGGCCGCCAGCCCGTAGGGCGAGTCGTTGGCCAGCCGGATCGCCTCCTCGGCGTCGGCGACCTTCATGATCGGCAGCATCGGGCCGAACGTCTCCTCGGTCATCGCCGCCATCGAGTGGTCGACGTCGACGAGGACGGTCGGCTCGAAGAAGCGCCCCGGCCCCTCCCGGCGGCGGCCGCCGACGAGCGCCCGCGCGCCCTTGTCGAGCGCGTCGCGGACGTGCGACTCGATGATGTCGGCCTGCGGCGGGAAGGTGACCGCGCCGACGTCGACGGTCCCGAAGCCGGTCGGCACGCCCTGGCGCAGGCGGCGCGCCTTCTCGGTCACCTTCGCCACGAACTCGTCGTAGACGGGCGCCTCGACGTAGATGCGCTCGGTCGACACGCACGTCTGGCCGCCGTTCATGAAGCCGGCCCACACCGCGGTGTTCGCGGCCCGCTCGAGGTCGGCGTCGGCGAGGACGATCATCGCGTCCTTGCCGCCGAGCTCCAGCGAGCAGGGGATGAGCCGCTCGGCCGCCTGCCTGGCCACGAGCCTCCCGGTCCGCGTCGAGCCGGTGAACATGATCATGTCGACCTCGTCGACGACGGCGCGCCCGGTGTCGCCGCCGCCGGTGGCGACCTGGAGGACGTCCTCGGGCAGGCCGCACTCGCGCATCCCCTCGGCCAGCAGCAGCGAGGTGAGCGGGGTGACCTCGCTCGGCTTGAGGATGACCGCGTTGCCGGCCATGAGGGCGGGGATGCAGTCCCCGAACGAGTTCGTCAGCGGGTAGTTCCAGGGGCCGATGACGCCGATCAGCCCGAGCGGCTTGTAGCGGACGACGAGCCGGCGGCCCTTCGCGATCAGGTTCGACGTGCGGACCTTCTCGTCGGCGAGGTAGTCCTCGGCGTGCCTGGCCCAGAACCCGAACGCGGCGGCGCCGTAGGAGATCTCGGCGGTCTGCGCGTCCTCCCACGTCTTGCCGGTCTCCGACACGATCGTGCGGATCACGCGCTCGGCGTTGTCGATGAGCCACTTCTGGGCGCGCAGCATCACCCGGGCGCGCCCCTCGAAGCCGAGCGCCTCCCAGGCGGGCTGGGCGGCGCGCGCCCGCGCGGCCAGCTCCGCGACCGCCTCGGCGCTCAGGTCCGGGACCGTGCCGATCACCTCGCCGGTCGCCGGGTTCTCCACGGAGATGACGCGCTCGTCGGCGGCGGCGCCGCCGGCGTGCCCGCCCGCCTGCGTCTCGGTGCTGGCCATGGAAGTCTCCTCGCGGTCCGCGGACTTGGCTGGCGAGCCAATCTACTAGCAGCCCGCGGACCGCGGAGGACCGGATCGGGTCAGCCGGTGATCTCGACCTTCTCGATGATCGCCGGCTCCTGCGGCCGGTCGCGCGCGTCGGTCGGGGTGCCCTCGATCGAGTCCACCGCCTCCATCCCGCCGGTCACGCGGCCGAAGACCGTGTGCTTGCCGTCCAGCCACGGCGCCTCGTCGACGGTGACGAGGAAGAACTGCGAGCCGTTCGTGTTCGGGCCGGCGTTCGCCATCGCCAGCGCGCCGCGGACGACCTTGTGCTGGTTGATCTCGTCCTCGAACGTGTAGCCGGGGCCGCCGGTGCCGGTGCCCAGCGGGCAGCCGCCCTGGATCATGAAGTCCTTGATGACCCGGTGGAAGGTCAGGCCGTCGTAGAAGCCCTGCTGGGCAAGCTTCTTGAAGTTGTCGACGGTCTTCGGCGCGTCCTCGTCGAACAGCTCGAGCTCGATCGTGCCGTGGTTGGTGTGCATCGTCGCGGTGGACATGCGCACACCCTCGCAGGTCGGCGCGTTCAGAGTCCCGGCGGATGCACGGCGACGAAGCCGCGGACCGACCGGAACGGGCGCTGCCAGCGCGACCCGG
The DNA here is from genome assembly GCA_019683665.1 of Solirubrobacteraceae bacterium. Taxonomy (GTDB): domain Bacteria; phylum Actinomycetota; class Thermoleophilia; order Solirubrobacterales; family Solirubrobacteraceae; genus Capillimicrobium. The sequence goes on along the minus strand of JADGIB010000111.1, from coordinate 5,173 downwards.
TCTCGCGCAGGCCGACCGTGTCGAAGCGGGCGCCGCCGACGACCATGAACGCGTGCTCCTCGTTGGCGTAGATCGTCACCCACTCGCCCTGGCCCGGCTCGCCCCAGCGCATGAGCTCGCCGGAGGTCATCGGCCGGTCGATGAGCCCGGCGTTGGCGAGCGCGAACGAGATCGAGCCCGAGCAGTCGTAGGCGGAGTCGACGAACAGCCCCTCGCCGCGGCCGTGGCCGCCGCCGTAGACGTACGGCAGTCGCGCGACCGTGTTCGCGGCGGCGACGATCCGCTGCACGGCCTCGGGCGCGTCCGGCGGCGCGATCGCCTGCCCCGACGAGAGCAGGACCGCCTTGGCCAGGCCCGCGTCGCCGGCCCCGGCGTCGTCGCCGTACAGCTCGGCCAGCGCCTCGCGGACCTCCTCGTCGGACGGCGCGCCGGGAGCGATCTCGCGCCCCTCGTCGCGGGGCGCGGGCGCGTCCGCGGGCGGCGCCTCGTCGGCGGCGGGCTGCGCGGCCGCCGCCGGGGGCGCGTCGACCTCGACGACGAACGGCCGCTGCGGGAACGTGACGCTCGCGAGCGTCGGCACCGGCCGCGGCTCGTCGGCGCCGCAGCCGGCGAGGGCGGCGGCGAGCACGAGCGGCGCGAGGACCGTCAGGCGGCGCATCCCGCCTGACGGTAGACGGCTAGGCCCGCGCGGGCTCCAGCTCGAGGCGGTGGCCCTTGACCGTCGTGCCGCTGACCTGCCGGGCGATCCGCTCGGCGTCCCCGGCGGGGACCGACAGGATCGCGAAGCGCTGCAGGAGCCGCACGTCGCGGACCGCCTCGCCGTCGAGCTTCGCCTTCTCGGTGATCGCGTGGACGACGTCGGCGACCTCGAGGCCGTCGGCGGCGCCGCCGCGGGCGAAGAGCGTCACGTACCGCTCGTCGCCGTTGCGCGACACGCGCGGCTTCGTGTGGCGGCGCGGGCGCTCGCGCACCGTCGTCGGCTCGCCGCGGGCGCCGGCCGACCAGGGCGCGATCGTCGTGCCGATGTGCTTCTCGATCGCCTCGAGGTCGCGCTTCTGGCGCGGCTCGACGAACGTGATCGCGCGGCCGGTCTTGCCCATGCGCCCGGTGCGCCCGATGCGGTGCGCGTAGACGTCGGGCGAGGTCGGGATGTCGAAGTTGACGACGTGCGTGACGGTCGAGATGTCGAGGCCGCGGGCGGCGACGTCGGTGGCGACGAGGATCGGCAGGCGCCCGCCCTTGAACGCGAGCATGACGCCGTCGCGGGCGCCCTGGCTCATGTCGCCGTGGAGGGCCTTCACGTTCAGGCCCTTGTCCTTCAGCGTGCGGTTGAGCTGGTCGCAGCGGACCTTCGTGCGCACGAAGACGATCGCCTGCTCGGGCCGCTCGGCCTTCAGCACGTCGACGAGCCGGGCCGCCTTGTCGGCCGGCTTGACCTCGAGCTGGAACTGCTCGACGTTCTCGGTGGTCAGGGTCTCCGCCTCGACCTTGACCGTGACCGGGTCGTAGAGGTACCGGTCGGCGAGCTTGCGGATCGGGTCCGGCATCGTCGCGCTGAACAGCGCGGTCTGCCGCCCGTTCGGGGTCATCCGCAGGATCTTCTCGACGTCCTCGAGGAAGCCGAGGTCGAGCATCTCGTCGGCCTCGTCGAGCACGACGTAGCGCGCGTCGTGGAGGATGAGCGCGTTGCGGGAGATGAGGTCGAGCACCCGGCCCACGGTGCCGACGACGACGTGGCCGCCCTTGTTCAGCTGGGCCTGCTGGGTGCGGATCGGCGCGCCGCCGAAGACGGCGACGACGTCGATCCCTTTCGGGGCGCCGTAGGAGCGCAGCGCCTGGGTGACCTGGATGCACAGCTCGCGCGTGGGCGTCAGCACGAGCGCCTGGACCTCCTTGATGGAGGGATCGACCTGCTCGACCATCGGGATGCCGAAGGCGGCGGTCTTGCCGGTGCCCGTCTGGGCCTGGCCGATGACGTCGCGACCCTCCATCAGCGGCGGAATGGCCTGCTCCTGGATCGGCGAGGGCTTCTCGTAGCCGACGTCCTGGAGCGCCTTGAGGGTGGTCTCGGAGAGTCCGAGATCGGCGAATGTCGTCACCCCACGAAGGCTAGTGCGTGCCGGTCCGCAACTTCCGAGGGGTCCACTATGTTCCGGCAGCGATGCCAGGGATCACGCGCCTGCGGGGGGCGCTGGCGATCGCCGCCGCCGCGCTCGCCCTCGTCACCGCCGCCTCCACCGCCGACGCCGCCGTGCGGATCGGGATCTCCGACCAGAACGTGTCGATGTTCTCCAATCCGCTCTTCGCGCCGCTGGAGATCCGCTACGCGCGCTACGTCACGCCGTGGGACGTCGCGCTGAAGCCCGACTCGCTCGAGGCGGCCGCGCTCGACCAGTGGCTGGCCGCCGCGCGGGCCGCGGGCGTCCACGTCATGGTCGCCTTCCAGCACTCGGCCGGCGACAACTGCCCGCGCGAGCCGTGCACGCTGCCCGACCCGGCCGAGTTCCGGCGCGCCTTCCTGGCCTTCCGGGCCAAGTACCCGCAGATCAGGACGATCTCGGTCTGGAACGAGGCGAACCACTCGACGCAGCCGACGTACCGCGACCCGGTCGTCGCCGCCCAGTACTACCTCGTCGTGCGCCGCCACTGCCGCGGGTGCACGATCGTCGCCGCCGACGTCCTCGACAACTACGCCGACCACTCGCAGAAGATGGCGAAGTGGCTGACGACGTTCGCGTCGGTCGCGCGCGGCGCGCGGCTGTGGGGCATCCACAACTGGGCCGACGCGAACCGCTTCACGACCGACGGCATCACGGCGATGCTGCGGGCGGTCAAGGGCGACGTGTGGCTGACGGAGACCGGCGGGATCGTCGAGTTCACGACCCAGGCCGGCGCGCGCTCGTTCAAGCCCAGCGACGCGCGCGCGGCGAAGGCGATGCGCTGGCTGTTCCAGCGGGTGATCCCGCTCTCGAAGCGGATCAAGCGCATCTACGTCTACAACTGGCTCAGCCACCCGACGAACCGGTGGGACTCCGGCCTCATCGGCCACGACGGGCGCCCGCGCCAGATGTACGACGTCCTCAAGCGCTACAGCACCCGGTCGCGCTAGCGCGCCGGGTCCAGGACGAGCTTGCCGGTCGTGCGCCGCTCGGCGAGGTCGACGTGCGCCCGGGCCGCCTCCGACAGCGGGTAGATCCCGCCGACGACGACGCGCAGGTCGCCGCGCCGCGCGCGGTCGAACAGGTCGCGCATCGCCTCGTCGACCTGCGCGGGCCGCTCGAGCAGGTGGAAGAGCCAGAAGCCGACGACCGCCCGGCTCGTGCGCAGCAGCTTCCCGGTGCGCAGCTCGTTCTGCTCGCGTGACGCGATCCCGGAGACGACGACGCGCCCGAACGGGGCCAGCGCGGCGAAGGAGGCGTCGAAGACCGCGCCGCCGGCCACGTCGAAGACGACGTCGACCGGCGCGCCGTGGTTGGCCTCCAGCAGGCGCTCGGTCAGCCCCTCGGGCGCCCCGTCGACGGCGGCGTCGGCCCCGAGCTCGAGCGCGAGCGTGCGCTTGGCCTCGCTCGTCGCCGTCGCGATGACCCGCCCGGCGCCCAGCGGGCGCCCGAGCTGGACGGCGAGCGAGCCGACCCCGCCCGCGGCCGAGTGGACGACGACGGTCTCCCCGCGCTGCACCTTCGCCGCGGTCCGGTACAGGTGCCAGGCGGTCAGCCCCTGGACGAGGAGGGCGAGCGCGGTCGCGTCGTCGACGCCGTCGGGCACCGGGAAGCAGCGCGACGCGGGGGCGGCCGCGTACTCGGCGTAGCCGCCGTGGCCGACGAGCGCGACGACCCGCTCGCCGGTGTCCTCGCGGACGCCGGCGACCTCGGCCCCGGGGATCATCGGCAGCGTCTGGCGCTCGACGTACGCGTTGCCGCGCTGGTGGGTGTCGGCGAAGTTCACGCCCGCGGCGGTGACGCGCACGAGGACCTCGTCCGGCCCGGGCTCGGGGACGGGCAGGTCGACGAGCTCGAGCACCTCGGGCCCGCCGAACTCGCGGATCTGGACGGCACGCATCGGCCGCGACCTTACCCCCGGGCGGGCGGGCGACGCTCAAGTCCCCCGGAATCCGGACCGATACGCGGGTCGATGCCCAAGTCCCTCCGCCTGCTGCTCGCCGCCGCGGCCGCCGCGCTCCTCGCGCTCCCGGCCGCCGCGCCCGCCGCGACCCGCCACGTCCCCGTCGGCATCTCCGACCAGAACGCCGAGACGTTCACCAACCCGCTCTTCACGGCCCTGAACGTGCGCTACGCGCGCTACGTCACGCCGTGGAACGTCGCGCTGAAGCCGGCCTCGCGCTCCGCCCAGGAGCTCGACGCGTGGCTGACCGCCGCCGAGGAGGCCGGCGTGTCGGCGCTCGTGTCGTTCAACCACTCCGAGGGCGACGACTGCCCGCGCCGGCCGTGCGCGAAGCCGTCCGCATCCGCCTACCGCCGCGCCTTCCGGGCCTTCCGCGCCAAGTACCCGCGCGTGCTGGCGATCTCGCCGTGGAACGAGGCCAACCACATGGCCCAGCCCACGTACAAGCGCCCGGACCTCGCCGCGACCTACTACCACGTCGTCCGCCGCGAGTGCCCGCAGTGCCAGGTCGTCGCCGCCGACGTCCTCGACATCTCGAACATGGAGCGCTGGCTGCAGGCGTTCGTCGAGAAGGCGCCCGACGCGCGCCTCTACGGGATGCACAACTACGGCGACGCGAACCGCTTCCGCACCTCGGGGATCGAGACGGTCCTGCGGACGGTGAAGGGCTCGATCTGGCTGACGGAGACCGGCGCGATCACGTCGTTCGTGACGAGCGCCGGGAAGGTCTCCTTCCGCCACGACGACGCGCGCGCCGCGAAGGCGATGCGCTACCTGTTCGACAAGCTGGTCCCGGTGTCGAACCGGATCAAGCGCGTCTACCTGTACCACTGGGCCGCCGACCCGAAGAACCGCTGGGACTCGGCGCTGCTCGACCGCAACGGGCGGCCGCGCAAGGTCTACGACATCGTCAAGCGCTACAACGCGGCCGCCGGCCGCGGCCGGGCGCGCCGCTAGCCCGCGCCGCCGCCGCCCGTCCGCCTCGGGGGCCGGGCAGTAGCCTGCCCGGCCTCATGAGCGTGACTGTGGTTGGTTCGATTGCCTATGACCG